>CAZCYE010000032.1:0-17566 GCA_964502775.1 uncultured Bifidobacteriaceae bacterium
TGGGGCAGCGTGCCGTTGCCGCAGTCCATCCAGAGGCTCGTGGAGCCCGACCGGACCAGGTAGCCGCTGCACGCGGTGCGCGTCACGCCGCCGAACGAGCCCGAGCAGCCGAGCACCGTCAGCTCCATCACGCCCGCCAAACTGCGCTCAGCTCCATGACCATTGCTCCACGTGTGCCACCTCGGGGCCCAGGAAGCGCGCGCCGAGGCGACGGAAGCGGTCCACGTCGCCGCTCGTGATGAACACGTGGCGATCGGGTCCCGCACGCTCGTGGCCCGAGCCGAGCAGCTCACGCACCGCGAACGCCGTCTCGTCGGCACTCGACACCAGCACCACATCACGACCCATGACGGCGCCGATGGTACGGGCCATGAGGGGGTAGTGGGTACAGCCGAGCACCAGCGTGTCAACGCCCGCCGCCCGCACGGGGGCCAGCAGCCGCTCGGCGAGCGCCCGCGCCTCCTCGGAGTCCACATCGCCGGACTCGACGAACTCCACGAACCCCGGGCACGCCACGCAGGTCAGCGCGACGTCGTGACCGAGACCCTTCGCCGCGAGCTCGTAGGCGCCGGAGCTGATGGTGCCCACGGTGCCGATCACGCCCACCCGCCCGTTGCGAGTGGTGCGGGCCGCGGCCCGCAGCCCGGGCTCGATGACCCCGATCACCGGGATGCCGAGACGCTCCCCGAGCGAGTCCAGCGCGGCGGCCGCCGCGCTGTTGCACGCGATCACGATCGCGCGCACCCCCCGATCGGCGAGCAGGTCCCCGATCTCCAACGCGTACTTGAGCACCTCGTCCTGGGGCTTGGGGCCGTAGGGAAACCGCGCCGTGTCGCCGAAGTAGACCATGGGCGCACCGGGCAGGAGATCGATCATCGATCGCAGCACCGTCAAGCCACCGAGGCCCGAGTCGAAGACGCCGATCGGCGCGGGCAACGTTCGCGGGCGCTCACTCATGCGTCCGCGCTCCGGTTGCCCGCGCGGCGAAGGCGGTCGGCCACCGCAGCCCCGAGCCCGTCGTCGGGCGGGCACAGCGCGACCACCACGTCCATCCCCCGGGCGTCGGCCTCGCGGAGCCGTGCGTAGAGCGTGTGTGCGAGCTCGTCGACGTCGGCCGGAGCACCCAGCACCACGGCCGAAGGCGCGAGGCGCGACGGTGGATCGACGGCGAGCACGCCCACCCGGCGCCCGCGCGCGGTCTCGGCGGCCACCTGATCCACCAGGACCGTGACGTCAGGCGTGACCACCACACGCGCCCGGGGCGCGTAGTGCGCCTCAAGCGTGCCGGGCGCGCCACCCACCTCGTCGCTCGTGGCGAGCGGGCCCCCGAGAACCTCGGCGAGCCGCGCCGCGGGCACGGCTCCGACGCGGCGGATCACGGGCTCACCGTGCCCGCAGTCGACGACCGTCGACTCGATACCCACCTCGCAGGCCCCGCCGTCGAGCACCACGTCCACGTCGTCACCGAGATCGCGACGCACGTGGTCAGCCGTCGTCGGGCTCACCCGGCCGAAGCGGTTGGCCGACGGGGCCGCGACGCCCCCGCCGAACGCGTCCAGCAGACCGCGGGCGACCGGATGCGCGGGGACCCGTACACCCACGGTGTCACGGCCACCCGTCACCTCGTCGGGCACGCCGGGCGCGCGGCGCAGCACCAGCGTGAGTGGTCCCGGCCAGCACGCCGCGGCCAGGGCGCGCGCCACTGGCGCCACGTCGATCGCCCACGCGTCGAGCTCGGCGGCATCGGCGAGATGGACGATCACCGGATGGTCAGGGGGGCGCCCCTTCACGGTGAACAACCGCCGCAGCGCCACCGGGTTGGTCGCGTCGGCACCCAGCCCGTAGACGGTCTCGGTGGGAAACGCCACGAGACCACCGCGTCGCAGCACGTCCGCGCCATGCGCGAGGTCGGCATCAGTCACCACCGCGAGCGTCACCAGTAGTTGATCTGGGTGGCGCGCTCGACCACCACATCGAGGTCGTCGGTCCACGCGCCCGACGAGAGGTACTTCCACCCCGCGTCGGGCAGCAGCGTCACGATCGTGCCCGCATCGAGCTCCTCGGCCATCTTCACCGCGCCAGCGACGGCCGCGCCCGACGAGACGCCCGCGAACACTCCACAGTCCTCGAGGAGGCGCCGCAGCCACACCACCGATTCCCGGGGGCGGACCACGAACCTCCGGTCGAGCAGCGCGGGGTCGAAGATGGGCGGAACGAACCCGTCCTCCAGGGATCGCAGCCCTTGCACGAGCTCGCCGGCCGGTGGCTCCACCGCGACGATGCGCACCGAGGGCTTCCGCTCCTTGAGGAAGCGCCCGACCCCCATCAACGTCCCGCTCGTGCCGAGCCCGGCCACGAACACGTCGACCTCAGGGCAGTCCCGCCAGATCTCGGGGCCCGTGCCTTCGTAATGCGCGAGCGGGTTGGCCGGGTTGCCGTATTGGAACAGCATCTTCAGCTCGGGCTCGGCAGCCGCGACCTTCTCGGCCATCCGGATCGCGCCGTTGCTGCCCTCCTCCCCGGGCGAGAGCATCACGTCGGCACCGAAGATCTCCAGGAGCTGACGGCGCTCGATGGAGGTGTTCTCGGGCATCACGACCCGTAGGCGGTAGCCGCGCAACTTGGCGACCAGCGCGAGGCCGATGCCGGTGTTGCCCGACGATGGCTCGAGGATCGTGTCACCGGGCTGGAGCGTGCCGTCGCGCTCGGCGAGGTCGACCATGGCGAGCGCGATGCGGTCCTTCGACGACCCGCCGGGGTTCTGGCCCTCGAGCTTGGCGTAGATGCGCACCGCGGGGTTGGGCGACAGGTGGTGGATGCCCACCAACGGGGTCTCGCCGATGACACCGAGGATGGTCTCGACCCTCATGGGGAACTCGGACCCCGCTCGTGCGGTCGGGTCATCCGCCGGCGACGGCGGGCAGGATCGAGATCACGTCGCCGTCGGCGACCGCGGTGTCGAGCTTCTCGAGATACCGGATGTCGTCGTCGTTGCGGTACACGTTGACGAAGCGGTGGAGCTGCCCGTCGCCATCCACGAGGTTGTCCTCGAGACCGGGAAAGCGCTCGATGAGCGCCCGGAACACTTCCCCCACCGTCTCGCCCTCGGCACTCAGGACGCCCACGCCATCGGCGTGCGGGCGCAACAACGTGGGCAGTCGAACTTCGACGGTCACGCTGCCAGCCTACAGGTGCACCCCTCAACCCTCGCCGAGCATGACGGCACACTCGGCGATCACGCCGTCGCGGATGCGGTACGCGCGCAAGGAGGGCTCGGGATCCTTCAGGCTCACGAGCACGTGCACCCACGCCGGGCCCACCATCCGCGACCGATCGACGTCGGTGGGCGACGGATAGGGATCAGTGTGGGTGTGGGAGTGCCAACCGCCGACGATGTCGTCACCCCGATCCTGGGCGTCGCGTGATGCCCGCAGCACATCCCGAGGATCGATCGTGTAGGTCAGCGCCGACGCGTCGATGTTGGCGCAGGGGTACACCGCGGTGACGGCACCCGTGGGCTCGCCCGACGGATCGAGGGGCCCGCCCAGGAGCCCGCACGCCTCGTAGGGCAGGCCGTCGTAGCAGTGGGCAAGGATCAGGGCGTGCTGCTCGAGTGAGAGGCAGAGCGTGGGCGCAACGAAGCCCCCCTTAGCCATCTGGGGTCAGTTCCTGCCGGTCAATCTTGCCGGTCAGGCGCGCCACGGAGCGAGGCGCCACGCACCGAGGATCGTCACGGGTCGTGATGCTACCGGTACCGTCCATGCATGCCCGCCAAGGCGACCGGCGCGCCCACCCCCACCATCAACAACCGGAGGGCCCGCTACGACTACCTCGTGCTCGACACCATCGAGTGTGGCCTCGTGCTGGCGGGGTCGGAGGTGAAGTCGATCCGGGAGGGCAAGGTGACGCTGAAGGATGCCTACGCGCGTGTCGAGGGGGGCGAAGTCTGGCTCCACGGTGTGCACATCAACCCGTATCCGTACGCCCGGGCCGAGCTCGACCCGGACCGGCCGCGCAAGCTCCTGGTGCATCATCGCCAGATCGACGAGCTCATGCGAGCCACCGGCGAGAAGGGAATCACCCTCGTGCCGTTGCGGATGTACTTCCTCAACGGGCGGGTGAAGGTGGAGCTCGCGCTGGCCCGCGGCAAGCGCAACTACGACAAGCGCCACGCGATCGCGGAACGGGATGCCAAGCGCGAGGCCGAGCGGGCGCTCAAGGGCATCCGTGACTGAGCGAGACGTGCCGACGCTCAGTTGAAGCCGCGCGCGTCCTGCTTGAGCGCCGTGTCGATGCACAGTGCGGTGGCGATCACAAGGCTGCGCAGCGGCGGCACGATCGGCTCCGAGATCTCGAGTACATAGTTGTCGGCCGGGGTGAATGCAGCCTTCAGCAGCCCGCCGAAGGTCTTGGTGATCCTCGCGACCTCGTGGCCACCCGCGTCCTGAACGTGGAAGTTCCACGCTCGCCAGTTCTCCGCGTTGAGCGAGCCCACCTGCTGGCCTCCCGCCTCGAGCGCGAAGCGGATCTTGCCGAACACGTTGGCCTGCTTGACCATGCCGATCTCGGCGCCGTCGGGACCGGTGACGATGAAGCTCGACTTCACGATCTTGCGCGGCCGGGTGAGCGACAGCACGCAGGCGCCCGTGGCGTCGTGGATCTCGTAGGTGTGGGTCATGAACTGGTCGAGGCTGGTCGCGAATCGGGCAAGCTTCTTCAGCGCGCTCTGGCCCACCTCCATGACCGCACCCACCTGATTGCCGTGCTGGTCGAACACGTCGTACTCGTTGGTGAGCTCGATGATCTTGGCCTTCTGGTTCACCACCAGGATCGGCTCGTCGAGCAGCGAGCCGGTGCCGCTCGATCGCGCCTTCTTGATCCCGGCCTGGCGCGCAACCTGGTCCTTGACCTTCTCGGCCTCGGTGTCGCCCCGAGGCTTGCCGTGCTTGGAGCCGGGCGCCGATGTCGGGGGCGGTGCGGACGGGGTGGTGTCGTCAGTCATCGCTACTCCCGAGTCGGTCGACCGTGGACGAGTTGACCGTAGCGCCACCCCGGCGCCTCCCGCTCATGACGGATCACCGGAGGCGGTGTGGGCGAGGCGCGGTACACTCGGTGAGTCGGTGGCGTGCGTACCGACACTTGAAAACCCTGAGGGGGTGCACGGCTTCGATTTCGTGGATCGAGGCGGGTGAAGCGAGCCGACGTCGCCGGATCGTCGTGAAAGAGCCGGCACAACCAACAACTGCCAAGGACACACCGTCCTACGCACTCGCGGCCTGAGGGCCGTGCGTCTGCTCCGGCTCGGCCACTCGGCCGGATGCGGGCGTCATCTCGAGTGGCTCACCGTCATGAAGGGCCCTGCGGCCTGACGGGACATCACAGCGGGGATAGGGGTGCCGCAGGCCGCCGGTGAGCGGCGGCATCCCGAAACCTCCTCATCGGCTGCGCTCGGAGAAGCCCCGCCAACGCCTCGGAAGACCCGGGTTCGACTCCCGGCACCTCCAAGAGTGCTCGCGCTGACGTGAGCACTGTTGGAGGTGAGCCAGTCCCCGTATCTCCGTTCGCTCGAGTTCACTGGAAGTAGCGCCTCGGTGCTCAGGTGCGAATTGACAACACCCAGGGTTGGAACGAAGGCGTTGGAACGAAGGCAAAGGGACACAGCATGGAACGACAGGCATGTCTCACCAAAGGCTGTTTCGCCGCGTTCTCGGCGAGCCCAGCTCATCAAGACGACGTTCGACACTGCAACCGACCCGGACCAGATGGTGGTCACGCCCACCGATGGGACGGCAAGGACTGGCAGCTCATCGCCGGCGTCATGGAGCACGACCGCAGGTAACGCCGCACCTCAGCGGAGGCCGGCGAACAGGTCGTCCTCGGGGATGGGCGCGTTGGTCGTGTCGAAGACGCGGACGAAATACTCCCGTCCGAAGACCGCGCCGAACGCCTCCGGAGGCAGTTTCGAGAAGAACGACTCCTCGATCTGACTCGCGTGCAGACCGAGCGCCTGGCGCTTGCGCTCCACGAACTCCCCGATGTCGATGGTCGTGGTGATGCGAGCCTCGAGTGCCTCCATCCGTGCCATCCACTCCCCCGGGTCGGACCAGTCACCGGGAAGCTCGATGCCGTGGGTCTCGAGGATCTCGAGGAAGCGGGCGAAGTCGCTGGCTCGAAGCGCGCTGAAGTACGCCTTGCGCGGGATGCCGCTCCGCTCGACGGCGGCCATCGTCACCCGGCTCGCATGCACGTGATCCGGATGGTCATAGCCGCCGTCGTCGGCGTAGGTGACGACCACCGACGGCTGGTACGCATCGAACAACTTGGCGAGTCGCTCGCTCGCCTCATCCACACCCACGTTGCAGAACACGTCGGCGCGGTCCTTGTAGTCCCAGCCCGACATGCCCGAGTCGTGGTAGCCGAGGAGCTCGAGGTGCGTCACGCCCAGTAGGTCGCACGCCCGTTGGAGCTCGTCGAGTCGAGTGCGAGCCACCGCATCCGTGTCGTGGCCCTCGTTACCGGGTTTGACTCCCGCGGGTCCGTCACCCAGCTCGCCGTTGGTACAGGTGACCACGACGGTGCGCAGACCCTCCGCCGAGTAGCGGGCAAGGATGCCGCCGGTGCTCGACGACTCGTCGTCGGGGTGCGCGTGCACGGCCATCAGCGTCAAGGGACCGCTCATGCTCCCCGCTCCTGGCGCTTCGCGCCGGGGCGCTCGGCCCCCGCTCGCTGCTCGCCGGGATACCCGGCTCGCGCACGCTCGCTCATGTTCCCCAGTCTGGCGCGGCCGGGAGCGGGGTCGTGCATGCTCCGCGGCAGGCCGGGACCGGCGCTTACGCTCGGGCATGGCCCGGGGCACGACCACCAGCACCTCGCCACGGTCGGAGTGGTCGCGACGCGCGTTCCTCCGCCGCTCCGGCGCCGCGACCGCCGCGCTCGCGCTGACCCCGACGCTCCCAGGCTTCGGCGCCCCCGCGTCGGTAGCGGACCGGGACTGGGCTCGCCTGGCTCGCGCCCTCCGGGGCCGGCTCGTCCGGGCCGGCGACCCCGGCTACGAGGACTTCGCTCCGGGATTCAACCTCCGCTACGACCACGTGCTGCCGGACGGGATCGCCCGGTGCGCCGACGCGGACGACGTGGGCACGGCCATCCGCTGGGCACGCGACCACGGTGTACGCCTCGCGGGGCGCGCGGGCGGCCACAGCTACGCGGGCTACTCGTCGACCCGGGGTCTGCTCGTGGACGTCAACGGGATGACCCGGGTCGAGGTCGACCCCCGCGCCGGCACCGCGCTCGTGGTCGGCGGGGCCCGCAACCAGGACCTGGCCGGCGCGCTCCAACCGGTGGACATGACGGTGTCGGGTGGCCGCTGTCCCGGCGTGGGCATCGCCGGGCTCACCCTCGGGGGAGGCTTCGGCTTCAGTGCACGCCGGTTGGGACTCACCGCGGACGCATTGGTCGAGACCGAGGTCGTGACCGCCGACGGAAAGGTGCTCACGTGCAACGAGCGCGAGCACCCCGATCTCTTCTGGGCTTGTCGTGGTGGTGGCGGCGGCAACTTCGGGATCAACACGTCGTTCACGTTCCGTACGACCCCGGTTGGCAACGTGGCGGTGTACCGCTTCACCTGGGACGCCGTGGAGCCCGAGCCGATGCTCGACGCCGGGCTGCGCCTCCTGGCCGACGGGCCCGACGCGTTCTCCATGCGCATGGGCTTCACCGTGGCACCGACGGGGATCGACAGGACGGCGAGCGGGGGCGTATCGCTCGAGGCCATCGGCCAGCTCTTCGGGACCCCCGCCGAGCTCGAGGACCTGCTCGCCCCGCTGGTGGCGATCGCGGCGCCGCGCACCCGCGAGCTCGACTCGGTGACGTACTGGCAGGGCAAGGACCTACTCGCCGACAACGAGGCTCCGTCGGCGTTCACCGAGCGCTCCCGGTTCGTCCCCGCACCCCTCTCGAGTGACGGCCTCGCCGCGTTCGGCGAGGCCGTGCGGGCCCGGCCGCGCACGGTGGGCCCGTCGGGCGCGAGCGTCAAGATCTTCAACTGGGGCGGGGCGATCAACCGGGTGCCGGCCGCGGCGACCGCGTTCGTGCACCGCGATGCCATCGCGCTGCTGTCGGTCGGCGTGGGCTGGGCCGTCGACGAGCATCCGCGGCGGGTCCGGCGCCTCCGGGCATGGGCCGACGATGTGTGGGAGGCGATGGCGCCGTTCACCTCCGACGCGTCGTACCAGAACTTCGCCGACCCGGCGCTCGTCGACTGGCCTCGGGCCTACTACGGCGAGAACCTCGAGCGCCTCGTGGAGGTCAAGCGCACGTACGACCCCGACCGCGTGTTCCGCTTCGCCCAGGGCATCCCCACCGAGCTCTGACGTGCACCGCGGCGCCCGAGCCGCCATGCTCGGCGCGTGGGCAGGGTGCGTGACTGGTTCCTCGAGCGATTCGGGGTGGAAGAGGTCGAGCTCCCCCCGGAGACCGTGATCACGGTGGGCGTGGTGGCGCTGTGGTGCGCAGGGATCGTGGTCGCGGCGCTGGCCGACGAGGGCATCCAGGCGACCTTCGCCGAGCAGGCGGCGTTCGATGGGCTCGGGTTCCCCCAAGCCCGGATCCTGTGCGAGGCCCGCCACGCGGAGGCCGCAGCCCGGGTGATCGACGCGGTGCTCAAAGCCCAGGAGGAGCCGCCCCTACCGGACGACGCTCCGGGCTGGTGGTCGCGCTGACGCGGAGAATGCGCGTGGCTGGAAGTGCTCAGTCGCCGAGCTTGTAGCGCGCCAGCCCCTCGACCTGCTCAACGAAACCCGGGGTGCGCCGGAACCGCTCGGCGACATCGGCGTACGGCGCACCCTCCGCGCGCCACCGAAGGACTCGACGCTCCAACGGGCGTAGACCGTCAGGGGCGGGTGGCCGCGGTCGTCCGGACCGGGGGATGTCGGTGAGGTCCTTCACGCGCCGCACGTAGTCAGCGCTACGCCGGAAGCGCTCGCCGATCTCGGCGTCGGAGCAACCCTGCCCACTCAGGCGGAGGATGCGGCGCTCGAGCGGGCGAAGACGGTCGAATTCCACCACCGCGAGGGTACTGCCACGACCTGGGGGGGCAAGCCCCCCGCTCAGCTGCGGGCGCGCGCGGGAGATTTGAACGTGCGGATTCGCACCAGCCGCAAGGCCGCCAGCACCCGTACCGACCACCAGCCCAGGTCCACCTCGCCCGCTCGGCCCGAGAAGCGCGCCGACGTGGGCATGTCGTGGTGATTGTTGTGAAAGCCCTCACCCGCGGTGACCAGCGCGAGGAGCTGCGAGTTCGTCGCCGTGTTGTCGTGCGGGCGTCGACCCCAGGTGTGGCCCACCGCGTTCACGGCTCCCGACAGCCCGAGGTACGACACCGCGTGCACGACACTCGCCAAGAGCCCCGTTTGCCAGCCCAGGACGGCGCACAACATCGTGACACCCAACCCCAAACCGAGCCACGCGTGGTCGAAGAACCACCGGTCGAAACGGTCCGACGGCAGGTCTCGCGCGTAGAGCTCGACGGTGACCCCATCACGTGCCGTTCGGCGGTACAGCGCGGCATTGGCGAGCTGCACGCGCCAGAACCCGAGCACGATCGGGCTGTGCGGGTCGTCCACGGTGTCGGTGGCGGCGTGATGGCGACGATGCACCGCGGCCCACTCCCGCGGCTTCATACCCGTCGCGACCCAGAGGAGTAGCCGGCACGCAAATGCGAGACCGGGATGCGCGGTGAGTGCGCGATGAGCGAGGCCGCGATGGAGATACACCGACGTGGCGATCAGCGCGACCTGGGTGACGGCCAGGCCGACGAGCACACCGGTGAGCACGTGCATGGTCCGTACTGTATCGAGCCCTACCCTCAGAACGCGGCCTGGGCGAGGAAGCGATCGAACCCAGCCACGTCCCCGAGTACCTCCACCGAGTCAGGCGCGAGGCGACCCGTCAACACGAGGAACACGTCGGACGCCGGACCCTGCACCGTGACGTCCGCGGGACCGTTTCCTCGCGCCACGGCCAGGCCGGCAGGGTCGAGCCGCACGAGCCACTGCCCGTCGTCCCATTCATCGGCCATGCCCCGCTCGCCTCCGTCGGTGCAGTGGATCCGCATCATCTCGCCCGTGCCGGTCACGCCCTCCGTGCCGGGCCGCAGCGGGAGCAGCCAGAGGAACTCGTCGATGCCGTCCGCGGCCAGACCGGCGTCGATGGGCTCCACCGCACCGGCCGCGAGCTGGGCGTCGACCCGGTGCACGGCGGTCTCGTGTGCCTCCCGGCGTGACCAGAATCGTGTGCGACCAGGCCCGGTGAAGGTCCCCACGTCGGTGTCGGGGTCGGTGGCCTCGATGACATCGGCCAGGCGCGTTGCACCCGCTCGTACCCAGGCCACGCGCCCCGCGGGCTCCGGCGGTTGCTCGAGCTCGTCGACCACCGCCATCTCCCCGTCGCCCCGCTCGATCGTAGCCAGCGACCATCGGTGCGCACGCCCGACATGGCCCAGCAGCTCCGACACCGTCCAGCCCGGACACGACGGGACCGCCACGTCCAAGCCCGCGGCCTCGGCGGCCAGGACCAGCCGCTCCGATTCGCGGCGGATGGCGCGGACGTAGGCGGCGGACTCCACTCCTCGGCGAGCCTAAGTGATGCGCCGGCGAACAGCGGTGCCCGCCGCGGCCCGCCGCGGCGTGGCGGGCACCGCTCCACGCTCAAGGATCCTCGCTCGGGTCCAGCCGGCGAATGAGCTCCGCACTGTTGTTCGCGGCGCGGTTGACCGCAGTTGACACCGGGTACACCTCGAGCCACTCGGGCGGCGACGGGCGAAGCAGCCCGCGCAATGTCTCGGGATCCCGGGTGGGATCGAGCCAGGCGTCCCAGTCGGCCTCGGCGAGCAGGACGGGCATCCGATCGTGGGCCGGCGCGATCGCGTCGTTGGCCCGCGTCGTGACGATCACACACGAGCGCAGCCACTCGACCGGGCTCGCGGGCACGGGATCGGACCCGGGCTCGGGCCCAGCCTCGAAACCGGCCTCGGAACCGGGAATCTTCCATGCCTCCCACAAGCCCGCGAAGGCGAGCAGGTCCCCGTCGCGCCGGTGGACGAACATGGGTTGTCGCCGCGTCCGGCCTTGGTCGACCTCGAGCGTGTGCCACTCGTAGAACCCGTCGGCGGGGATGATGCAGCGGCGCTTCACGAAGGCGGCGCGATACGAGGGCGCGTCGGTGATCGTCTCGGCCCGTGCGTTGATCAGCCGATCCCCGACCGCCGGGCTCTTCGCCCACGAAGGCACCAGCCCCCAGCGCAACCGGGACAGCACCCTGACGCTGCCCCCGTCACGATCCCGTCGGCGGACCGCCATGACGTCGGCCCGCGGCGCCACGTTGTAGTCGGGCGGTCGCTCCTCGGCGTTGTTCTCGTCGACCTCGAATCGCAACGCGATGGTTGCCAACGGCGCCGCGGCCACGAAGCGGCCGCACATCAACGAGCTCGAGCGCGCGGCCGATCGGCGACGCGGACCACGAAGCGGAGCCCCGACCAGCAGTCGTCGATGGCGCACACCTTGTTGTCGACGAGACCGGCATCGAGCCCCACGTCGCGGATCGCGTTCTCGGAGAGATCGGTGGCCACGCCCGAGGCGCGCTTGGGCCAGGCGATCCAGAGCCCGCCGTCCGGGTGGATCAGACGGGCGAGCGGGCCGAACCGGCGCGCGAGCTCGGCGTGTCGCGTCACGAAGAACACCACAACGTCGAAGCGACCCCGGGCCTGGGTGCTCAGCCTCACCCCGGGCGGGATCTCGAGCGTCTCCACGAAGCCGCCCGGCGCGCTCAGGAATGCCACGCGGGTCTCGGGCCGGAGGCCCAACTTCGTGGCCAACGGTGTGCCCGAGTATCCCGCCACGGACTCACGTTCGCCCGGCGCGCCGCGCCGCGTCAAACCGTGACGTGCCCATCAAAACCGTGACGTGGAGGATGCCGCGAGAGCGGAGATATGCTCGGCCACGAATCCGGAGTCGCCCACGGGCACGCGCCAGGTGGCTCCCCCACTCCTACACGGCGACACGGCACGCCGCATCGCCGCGGCACCCCATGATGGTGCTGAAAGGAAAGGACGGACGCAATGGCTCTCCGCTTGGGCGACGAAGCACCCGACTTCACCGCCGAGACGACCGAAGGACCGATCAGCCTCCACGAGTACCTGGGGGACGGCTGGGGCGTGCTCTTCTCGCACCCCAAGGACTTCACACCCGTGTGCACCACCGAGCTGGGCCGGGTTGCCGCGCTCAAGCCGGAGTTCGAGAAGCGCAACACCAAGGTGGTGGGACTCTCGGTCGACCCCCTCGACGACCACCGGAGCTGGGCGGGCGACATCGAGGAGACCCAGGGCCACGCCCTCAACTTCCCCCTCATCGCCGATCCCGACCGCAGCGTCGCCACGCTGTACGACATGATCCACCCGAACGCGAGCGACAACCTCACCGTGCGCTCGGTGTTCATCATCGGGCCGGACAAGAAGGTGAAGCTCATCATCACCTACCCGGCGAGCACAGGCAGGAACTTCGACGAGATCCTGAGGGTGATCGACTCCCTCCAGCTCACCGCGAAGCACTCGGTCGCGACGCCGGTGGACTGGAAGCAGGGCGAGGACGTGATCATCGTCCCCGCGCTCTCGGACGAGGACGCCAAGGCGAAGTTCCCCGGCGGGTGGAAGGCCCTGAAGCCCTACTTGCGAGTCACCAAGCAGCCCGGCACGTAGCCGGAGCGGCGAGCGTCCGCGAGAGGGAGCGAACGACTGCGGGTCGGGTACCCCGGCCCGTAGTGAGCGACCCGATGAGGCGGTATCCCGGCGAGCAGCGAGACGCGACCAGAAGGTCGGCCCGCAGCCACGGACCCCCGGTCACATGTAGTCGACGGGGTTGACCGGGTTGCCGAAGATGCGCACCTCGAAGTGCAGGTGGGGCCCGGTGGACAGGCCGGTCGAGCCCACCCAGCCGATCGTCTGGCCGACGCCCACGGTCTGACCCACGCCCACGCCCAGGCGCGACTGGTGCGCGTACAGGGTGGCCATGCCGCCACCGTGATCGATGACGACTGCATTGCCGTAGCCGCCCTGCCGGCTCGCGATCACCACTCTCCCGGCCCGGCACGCCCTGATCGGCGTACCCGACGCGATCGCCATGTCGACGCCCGTGTGGATCCTCACGTATCCGAGGATGGGATGCAGGCGAGAGCCGAACCCGCTGTTCACGGCGGCGGGCACCGGGCGCGCCCCGCACGCCCCGGGGCTGCCGGGGGTGGCACCGATTCGTCGCAGGGTCGCGGCGATCGAATCCGAGGCGACCGCCAACGCGGCGAGCTCGCGTTCGAACTCCGCCCGACGAGAACGGATGCTGGCCACGATGCTCGCCTCGGCCGCTTCCTCGGCCGCGAGCTGGGCCCGGGCCGGTTCGAGCTCGGCGCGCAGCGCAGTCACCGCGTTGAGGTCGACCTGCACCTCCAGCGCGGCCGCGTCGGCCTTGCGCTTCTTGGCATCGACGGCGCGCCGGCGATCGGCCACCTCGTCGCGCAGCGCCTGCACGCGTGTGACGATGTCTTCGCGATCCTGGGCTGCGAGCCCGAGGTAGTGGCTCCCCGATACGAGGTCGTCGGGGCGGGCGGCCAGCCCGACGGCCACCTGCGCGCCACGACGCGCGTTCCGGTACATGCCCGCGGCGGACCGGCCCAGCTCGTCGCGCGCTCCCCCGAGCTCCTCCCGGACCGCGTCGAGGCGCTGCACGAGCGTCGCGTGCTCGACCGCCAAGCGCTCCGCCTCGGCCCGTAGGGGGGCAAGGCGCGCCTCGATGCCGGCGATCTGGACATCGAGCTCGGCGACGCGCGCGTACAGGGGCGCGGCGCGATTGCGGATCGCCTGGAGGTCGGTCAGTGCCGCGGCCTCGGCCGCGGACGCCTCACCGATCTGGTCGAGGAGCTCGGAGCGGCGGTCGCCGTTGGACTGGGCGCCGGCGGTGAGCACCGGGAGCCCGGCACCCAGGCCGAGCACGCCCACCATGACGACCACGCCCAGCATCCGGCGCCCGGCCCCGCGGCACCGGGGGCGCGCGCGGTCCGGGTGTCGGTCAGGTGAGGTGCAGCGGAGAGGCATCAGGGAAGTGAGGAGACACAGCGGGTCCTACGGGACCGACGGGCAGCCGGGGCGGCCGACGGTGCCGGCCGGCCGGACGGTGACGGGAGACGGCCAGGGTAGGCAACTTCAGCCACACGGGCAACATCGCCCCCGAGTGGCCTCTCCGGTAACGCCGGGCCGTGGCCGCCATTGCAGGTCGGCGGGCCTCAGGTGCGCAGGAACCGCCGCAGCCCGATCATCGAGCCAATGAGCCCGACGACGGCGCCCAGGGGCAGCACGTACAGCACGGAGATGCCCAGCGCGTCGCCAACCGTGGCCACGAAGCCCCTGAAGGAGCGAACATCGAAGGCGGCGCTGTTGAAGAAGGCCCAGAAGCCGAACACGCCCCCGAAGGCCAGCACGGCACCGAGGACCCCCTGCACCACGCCCTCGGCCATGAACGGGACGCGCACGAACCAGTTGGACGCGCCCACGAGGCGCATGACCTCGATCTCTCGACGCCGAGCGAAGGTGGCCAAGCGGATCGTGTTCACGATCAGGAACAGCGACGAGAACAGCGACACAGCGCCGAGCACGACCATGAGGCGCTTGATCCCGTCAGTGACGTTCAAGACGTCCTCCAGCGCCTTGTCCGGTGTCGCCACCTCGTCGACCCCCGGCTCCACGCCGTAGCGGCGCTGGATCGCGGGCACGTCCTCCGCCCGGTCGGGCTTGATCCGGAACGAGGTGGGAAGGTCCCGTGCCCGCGTGTTCTCCACGAGGCTTGCCTGCTCGTCCGCGAAGAGGCGCTTGAACTCCTCGTACGCAGCCTGCTTGTCGAGAAACTCGAACGACTCCACGTCGGGGTCGGATTCGAGCGCGGCCCGGACCTCGGCGATCTGGTTGCTGGTCGCGTCGACGTTCATGAAGATCTCGGCCTTGATGTCCCCCTTGATCTGCGATGTCCCCGAATCGACCCAGCGCGACATCAGGATCACACCGCCGAACAGCGCCAGCGAGACCCCGACGGTGAGCACGCCGGCGACCGTCATGAGGATGTTGCGCCGGAGCGAGACCAACGTCTCGCGCGCGAAGTACTGGACCCGTGACCACATGCGGCTAGGTGCTCATCCGCTCAGTTACCCACCCCGTAAGCACCCTTGGCCTCGTCGCGGATCATCGCGCCCTGGTCGAGCTGCACCACACGGCGGCGCATCGCATCGACGATGCGCTGGTCGTGGGTAGCCATCACCACCGTCGTGCCGGTGCGGTTGATCCGATCCAGGATGCGCATGATGCCGACGGTGGTGGCCGGGTCGAGATTGCCCGTGGGCTCGTCGGCCAGGAGGATCAGGGGCCGATTCACGAACGCGCGCCCGATCGAGACGCGCTGCTGCTCGCCACCGGAGAGCTCGTTGGGGAACCGCCCCGCCTTCTTGGCCAACCCGACGAGATCCAGCACCTGGGGCACCTGCGCCCGGATCACGTGGCGGGGTCGCCCGATCACCTCCATGGCGAAGGCGACGTTCTCGTAGACCGTGCGGGTGGGCAGCAGCTTGTAGTCCTGGAAGATCGTGCCGATGTTGCGCCGGAGCTGGGGCACCTTCCAGTGCGAGAGCCGGGAGATGTCGCGCCCGGCGACGATGATCCGCCCGTCGCTCGAGCTCTCCTCGCGCAGCAGCAGGCGCAGGAATGTGGACTTGCCCGACCCCGACGGGCCGACCAGGAACAGGAACTCGCCCTTGGCGACATCGACCGTGATGTCGCGCAGCGCGGTGACGTTGCCCTTGTAGGTCTTGGTGACGTTCTCGAACCTGATCATGGCCTCGTGGGGGCGCCGGCACGGCGACGGAGCGGCGACGGTGCGGCGATTGGGCGGCGATTGGGCGGCGGAGCGACGATCGGGCGACGGCGAGCGTCACCGGCGCCGAGGGTACCAGCCGCTCCCTCCGATCCGGTGGAGCGCCGTCGTGCGCCTCAGCGGGTTCTCAGGTTCGCGCCCCGCGCCACCGTGCACGTGGTCGCGAGTGCTCTCCAGTTTTCCGAGTCCGCCGTCGCGCGCGCCACCGGGTGCATCACTGCGGTGTCGGAGCGTGGCGGCGGCGCCACTGGAGCCAGGCCTCCATGAAGTCGTCGAGATCGCCGTCGAGCACGGCGTCCACGTTGCCGGTCTCGTGGCGGGTGCGCTCGTCCTTCACCAAGCGGTACGGCGCGAGCGTGTACGTCCGGATCTGGGAGCCGAACGCCACGTCGGCCTTGGTACCGGCGAGGCGGGCGAGCTCCGCCTCCCGCTCCTGGCGCTGCCGCTCGGCGAGGCGCGCCGCGAGGATCTGCATGGCCCGGGCCTTGTTCTGCATCTGGGAGCGCTCGTTCTGGCACGACACCACGATGCCCGTGGGCAGGTGGGTGATGCGCACCGCCGAATCGGTCACGTTCACGTGCTGGCCCCCGGCACCCGACGAGCGGTAGGTGTCGATGCGCAGATCGCCGGAGTCGATCTCGGGCTCCTCGGCGTGGTCGAGCGCGGGCACCAGGTCGAAGGACGCGAAGGCCGTCTGGCGCCGGGCATTGGCGTCGAAGGGCGAGATCCGGATGAGGCGATGCACGCCGCGTTCGCTCGACAGCAGCCCGAAGGCGTAGCGGCCCTTCACCGTGAAGGTGGCCGACGTGACACCGGCCTCCGTGCCGAGCTGGAGCTCGTCGATGACCACCTCGAACCCGCGCCGCTCGGCCCAACGGCTGAACATGCGGAGCAGCATCTGGGTCCAGTCCTGGGCATCGGTGCCCCCGGCCCCCGAGTGCACCTCGCAGATGGCGTCGCGCTCGTCGTGGTCGCCCGTGAACAGTGCCCGCAGCTCCAAGTCGCCCAGCGCGGAAGCCAGCTCACCGAGCCCCGCGGCGATCTCGGTCTCGACGGAATCGTCGGCCTCCTCCTGGGCCAGCTCCGCGAGGGTCTCGAGATCGGACAGACGACGCTCGAGGTCGTCGATCAGCCCGATGTCGTCGTGGGCGCGGGCCAGCTCGCCGGTCACCAGCCGGGCGCGATCCGGGTCGTCCCACAGACCGGGCTCGGCGGCCTCCACCTCGAGCGCCTCGGCTCGGGTGCGCGCCTCGTCGATCCGCAGGTACGCCCGGGCGTCGGCCACGCGGCGACGGCACTCGGACAGGGAATCGGAGAAGTCACGCACGACCAGGGCCGGATCGGCGATCAGCGACCGTGGCAGAGCTTGTACTTCTTGCCGCTCCCGCAGTAGCAGGGCTCGTTGCGCCCGGGCGTCTTCTCCACCCGCACCGGGACGTTCACGATCTCCTCCCCTTCGGCCCCGATCGCGTCGGGAGCGTCGCTCCCTATGTCGCCCATGCCGCCCATGGCACCCATGTCGGCCAGGGGGGGTGCGGCCCCCAGCCCAGCCGCACCCGGACCCGCGCCGACCTCACCGCCGCCGTCGGCCGCCACCGCGGCGACCG
>CAZCYE010000033.1:0-3238 GCA_964502775.1 uncultured Bifidobacteriaceae bacterium
CGTGGTGCCGGGGGTGGTGGTGCAGGCCGACGCCGTTGCGCTCGACCCGAGCGCGGCAGGCGCGGCCGTCGACGCCCGGACCGCGCTGGAGCTGGGGGTGGTCGCAGCCCGCACCGGCCTGCCGATCGTGCGCGAGTCACTCGAGCAGCTCCGGGGTCTGGCTCCCCCCCGATGGGACGACGAGACCCGAGCGTCGTTCATCGAGCTGCTCGCCTGCGGATCGGAAGCTGTCGGTGTGCTCGAGGCGTTCGATCAGGTGGGGCTCCTCGTGGCGCTGATCCCCGAGTGGGCCCACGTGCAGGCCCGCCCGCAGCGCAACGCCTATCACCGCTTCACGGTCGATCGGCACTTGCTCGAAGCCGTGGCCGAGTGCGCGACGCTCACGGGCACGGCCGGCTTCGACGGCGACGTCGCCCGGCGCACCCGCATTGATCTGCTGCTCCTCGGCGCGCTGCTCCACGACGTGGGCAAGGGGATGCCCGGTGACCACTCGGAGGTCGGGGCCGAGGTGGCCCGCCACATCGTCGAGCATCTCGGGCTCGATCCCCACGGCCGGGAGGTCGTGGGCTGGCTCGTGCGGCACCACCTCCTCCTCGCCGACACCGCGACGCGGCGTGACCTGAGTGACGAGGCGACGATCCTGCGCTTCGCGCGCGCGGTGCGCGACACGGAGCGGCTCGACCTGCTCTACGCGCTCACGGTGGGCGACTCCCGGGCGACGGGTCCGGCGGCGTGGAGCCGAGCCAAGGCGTCGCTCGTCCGTCGCCTGTTCGTGGCCGCCGACACTGTGCTCACGGAGGGCGTGGTGGGTCCGGGTCACGACGCCGAGCGCCGCGAGCTGCTGGCGCGCCACGCCGACCTGATCGCGGGCGGGCGCCTGGCGGTGGCCTGGCGCGACGACGTGGACGGACTGCTCGAGTGCACCGTCGCGGCCCCGGACCGACCCGGGCTGCTCGCGGCGGTCGCCGGTGTGCTCGCGTTGCACGGCTTCGACGTGCAACGGGCGTTCGCGCTCGGCGCCGAGCCGGGCATGGCCCTGGAGGTCTTCCGGGGCCTCGACCGCTTCGAGCGCTTCGACGCCGAGACGCGAGACCTGGTGGCGCGCCAGATCGCGGAGGCGCTCGCGGGGACGTTCGAGGTCCACGGCCATCTGGCCGATCGGTTGCGCCGCTACCGCCGGGGCGCGGAACCCGCAGGATCGGCGCGGGTTCGGGTGGATCTCGAGGCCTCGAGCGCGGCGACCGTGGTGGAGATCGAGGGTCCCGACGAAGTGGGACTGCTGGCTCGCGCCGCGGCGGTCTTCGCCGATCTCGATCTCGACGTGACCGCGGCGTTCGTGGTGACCCTCGGGGATTCGGTGGTCGACGCGTTCTACCTCACCGATTCACAAGGCGCCAAGCTCACCGAGCCCCTGGCGATCGACCAGCTCCGCGCCACGCTCACGGCCCGGCTCGCCGCTGACGCGCTCGCGTAGCCGTTGCTCGTAGCATGCGGCCGTGGGCGATGCGCACGAGCATGCGGTCGCGGCGTCGGACCTCCTGCGCTGGGCCGAAGCGCTGTCGGGGATCGCTCGCACCGGCCTCGGATTCACCCAGAGCCTGTACGAGAGGGAGCGCTTCGAGGAGGTGCTACGGGTCGCGGCCGACATCCGGTCGGCCGCGCTCGAGGAGGCCGAGACGGACGCGCTCGTCGAGGAGTGGCTCGCCACCGTGGGGCAGGGTGTCGCCGGCTACGTCACCCCCAAGGTCGCCGTGGCGGCGGTGGTGGGCAACGAGCGGCGAGAGATCCTCCTCACCCGGCGCGCCGATTCCGGGGTGTGGCTGTACCCGGTGGGCTGGGCCGACGTCGGCTACTCGCCGGCGGAGGTCGCGGTGAAGGAGGTCTACGAGGAGACGGGGATCGAGGTGGAGCCCGTACGGCTCATCGCCGTCTTCGACGCGCTTCGCCTGGGCTTTGCCCGCCTCCCCCTGTACTCGCTCGTGTTCCACTGCACGATGCTCGGTGGCGAGCTGCGTGGCCATCCCCTCGAGACGAGCGCGGTGGGCTTCTTCGCCCGCGACGCGCTGCCGTCGCCGCTCGCCGGCGGGGCCCGGTGGGTCGAGACCGCGTTCGCCGCCATCGACGGCGAGATACGCCCGTGCGACTTCGACGTGCCCCGGACGCCCCCGTGGCGGGGCGATCACACCGAGGTCTAGCTGGATCGGGTGAGCTCGCTCATCTGGAACAACGCCCGCAGCTCCACCCCGATCGCGCCGAGCGCGTCGGTGCCCCCGGCCTCACGGTCGATCACGCACACGGCAGTCGCCACCCGGGCACCGCAGTCGCGCAGATCGCCGCACGAGATCACCACCTGGCCGCCCGACGTCACCACGTCCTCGACCACGCACACCTCGCGGTCGTCGATGTCGACACCCTCGGCGAGGCGGCAGGTGCCGTACGTCTTGGCCTCCTTGCGCACGAACGCGGCGGGCAGCCCCGTGACCTGCGACAGCATCGTCACCAGGGGTACGCCGCCCAGCTCGAGCCCGGCGAGCACCTGGGTGCTGCTCGGCACCAAGGGCGCGAGCTCGACGGCCACCCGGTGCAGCAGCGGGGGATCGGCCTCGAAGCGGTACTTGTCGAAGTACTCGTGGCTCACGGCCCCCGACCGGAGCGTGAACGTGCCGGTGAGGTGGGAGGCGGCATGCACGGCGCGCGCCAGCTCGTCGCGGTCGCTCATGCGCGACTTCCCAGCTGCTCGAGGAGCATCTCGGTGATCGAGATGCCCCGTTGGTCGCGCTCGACGGCCCGCCCGATCGCGTCGTGGTCCACGAGCCCCGCCGCGTCCGGCGCCACTCCCAGGTGCTCGGTCACCGCCCCGGTCAACGTTGCCGGCTCGAGATCGTCGCCGAACGGCGGGTAGCACTCGAGGCCGTCCCAGAGCCCGTCCACGCCTCGCTGCTCCTCCCCGAGCCGGATGCCGGAGGCATGGGTGCCGGTGGCGAGCGCGCCGGTGACCGCGTCCCACACCTCGTAGGGCGAGAGCCCCTTCGGCGTGCGATAGCCCGGTGCCGGATGCAGCTGCCACTCGAGTGTCGGGGTGGCGTCGAGCGTGTCGAGCAGCCACAGCTGCGTGCCGTTCACGTAGCTGTCGTCGGGTGGGCCGAGGCGCTCGTCGAGCGCGCGCACCAGCTCGGGGCTCACGCGCCACACCGTCGTCGCTGTCAGCCGGCTCATCGGCGAGCGCGACCAGGAAAGG
>CAZCYE010000033.1:3338-16721 GCA_964502775.1 uncultured Bifidobacteriaceae bacterium
GCGCCACACCGTCGTCGCTGTCAGCCGGCTCATCGGCGAGCGCGACCAGGAAAGGCGGAGCAGGTGGCCATGCCGCGAGGGTAATCCCGGCCGCCGGTGGTGTTCATGGCTCGGGCTCGGTCACCGCGCCGGGAGGTGCGTGTCAAGGGTTCGTCCGCGGCCGGGCAAGACCGGTCGCCGCGGCTCGAGGAGGTCCACGATGTACCTGTGCTGGCCCGCGCGCGCATGCACGAGCGCGATCGTCGTCGCATCCGTCACCCTGATGGGAATCACACCGGCACCGGCGGCCGATGTGATCCTCGAGCACACGATCTGTCACGATGCCGGCCTCGCCCGCCAGCGCACCGAGATCGACGCCGACGTGGCGCTGACGCGCTTCGATCCGGCGCTGGGCGTGCTGCTCGAGGTGCTCGTACCCGTCGCGTCGGTCGCGCTCGACACCGATGGGCGCTTCGAGAACACGGCCGCCTCCGCGGTGACCTTCGCCGAGCACATGAATGCCGAGATCACGTTCTCGCTCCCCGGCGGTCTGGCTTCGCCGGCTCCGCTCGTGCAGTCCCTCGAGCGCGTGCCCCCCACGGCGCTGGGGGCGTTCGACGGCGTCCTCGACTACGCGGGCGTCAGCGCGGTGACCCAGCCCACCACGACCATGGGCATGGGCGCGCCACCGTCGGCCTCGAGTGACCCGGCCGTGCTCGGTGCCTTCACCGGTCCCGGGACCGTGGCCGTCCACGTCGGCACGCAGATCTCGGAGGTGTTCACCGGAGGTGGCGGCAACGTGAGCTTCGAGATCAACACGTTCGCGGCCGCGTCCGTCCGGGTGTGCTACCGGTACGCCACCGTCGAGGTCAGCCCCACGCCACCAGTAGGGCCGCCGCCGACGGTGGTGCCCCGCTTCACCGGCTGATCACCGCGCCGGCCGCGCTCGTCCCGGCGGCAACCGCACCCAGCGGTCCCGATCCAGTCCCCTCACCGCTGCGCGAGCCACCGGGCGAAGGGGCGCCCCGTCGAGGCGGACCTTGCCCATCCGCGCTCCGGGGCGCCCCGCCTCCGCGTCGCGCCGCTCCACGTCCGGTACCTCGTGTCGGCCCGTCGAGCTGCGGGGAGGGCACCGGTAGGCTCCGGTTCGTGAGCGCGAGCGCTTCGACCGCCGACACCGTCGCTGCGGAGAGCACCGAGCTCCTCCGCATCCTCATCCGCAACGCGTGCGTCAACGACGGCCGGCCCGAGAGCGGCGGTGAGGTGGCGAGCGTCGACGTGCTCGAGGCCTACCTGGGCACCGCCGGGCTCGACGTCCAGCGCTTCGAGCCCCAGCCCGGTCGCACCAGTCTCGTGGCCCGCATCGAGGGGAGCGATCCGAGCGCGCCGAGCCTGCTGCTCCTGGGCCACACCGACGTGGTTCCCGCCAACCCCTCGGGCTGGAGCCGCGACCCCTTTGGTGCCGAGCTCGACGACGGCTTCGTGTGGGGCCGCGGCGCAGTCGACATGCTGAACCTCACCGTCACCCAGGCGGTAGCCGTGCGCCGACTCGCCGACGCCGGGTTCGCACCTCGGGGAACGCTCGTGTACCTGGCGGTCGCCGACGAGGAGGCCCTCGGCCGCTGGGGTGCGCAGTGGCTCGTGGAGCACGAGCCCGAGGCGGTGCTCGCCGACTACGTGGTGAGCGAATCCGGCGGCTACCAGATGCCCACGCCCGGGGGGGTGCGTCTCCCGGTCGTGGTGGCCGAGAAGGGGACGCTCTGGACGAAGCTGCGGGTCCGGGGCACGCCCGGGCATGCCTCCCAGCCCTTCGGTGCCGACAACGCGCTCGTGACCGCCGCCGAGGTGGTGCGCCGCATCAGTGAGATCCGTCCCGAGGCGCGGATCCACGACGTCTGGCGCCGCTACGTGGAGGGCATGGGTTTCGAGCCCGACCTGGCCGCCGCGCTCCTGGATGCGGGCCGACTCCCGGGAGCGCTCACCCAGCTCCCCTTGGCCAGCGCCCGCTTCGTGCACGCGTGTACGCACACCACCTTCGCACCGACCGTGATCCACGGCGGCACCAAGACGAATGTGATCCCGGACCAGGTGGACCTCGAGGTGGACATCCGCCCGCTCCCCGATCAGTCGGGCGCCGAGGTGATCGCGATGCTGCGCGACGGGCTGGGCGACCTCGCGGACCGCGTCGAGCTGCACCCCAACGACGATCCCGCGACCGGATCCCCCATCGACACCCCGCTGTGGGACTCCCTCGCGCGGGTCACCTCGCGGCTCGTGGCCGGATCGGCACTCGTGCCCTTCATGATGGCGGGCGGCACCGACACCCGCTTCTTCCGGCGCGCGGGCTCCGTGGGCTATGGCTTCGGGCTGTTCTCCCGCCGGATGTCGTTCGAGGACT
Organism: uncultured Bifidobacteriaceae bacterium; assembly: GCA_964502775.1. Classification (GTDB taxonomy): domain Bacteria; phylum Actinomycetota; class Acidimicrobiia; order IMCC26256; family PALSA-555; genus CAZCYE01. The sequence goes on from CAZCYE010000033.1 coordinate 5,716, forward strand.
ACGCGACGATGTTCCATGGCAACGACGAGCGGGTAGATGTGGAATCACTCGACCTGACCGAACAGCTCTGGGAGGCCGTCGCCCGGGACATGCTCGGCTAGGCACCCCCACCCGCTTCGAGCGCAGCCTTTGCCGCGGCCAACGACGACTGCAGCCCCTCGCGCAGGGGCTTGCGCAAGGGAAGCGCGATCACGCCGCCGAGGTAACGGACTGGCGGTGGGCACCGGACGGTCACCCTCACGCGCGTGCCACCGGCCGTGGGTGTGAACTCCCGGGTCACGGTGGTGGTGACCCCCGCCTGCACGCTGCGCGCGACAGTGCGCCGGGGCGGGTCGTACTCCTCGTGCTCACTCGATGCCGAATGTCGCGTGCCGTCCCGCCCGAGCATCGTGTACGTCACCCGGCGACCACCGCCGGGAAGCTCGTCCACTCCGGTGATCTCCACGGGAGCGGCGACGATGGCAGCCGCGTTGGCGAGGTCGTCGAAGTAGGCGAAGACCTCGTGCACGCCCGCGGCGATCTCGACGCGGCGCCGGACTCTCACCGGTCGTCGCGCTGCTCCCGGAGGAAGCGTTCCACCTCGATCGCGAGCTCGTCGCCCGTCGGCAGGTTGGCACCCCAGGAGCTGTCCGATCCCGCATCCGCGTCGAAGCGCTCCTCCAGGGTGCGGACGTAGTTGCGCACCTCGTCGTCGTCTTCGGCGACCTGGTCGACCCGTGTGCGCCACGCGCCCGCACTGCGCTCGAGGCGGTCCAGCTCGAAGGAGATGCCCGACAGCTTCGAGAACCCCTGGAGGATGGCGAGCGTCGCGGGCGGGTTGGGCGGCGACGCGAGGTAGTGGGGCACCGGCGCCCACAGCGAGACCGACGGGATGCCCTCCTGGCGGCAGTGGTCATGGAGCACGCCCACGATCCCGGTGGGCCCCTCGTAGCGGGAGCGGGCCAGACCCAGCGTCGACACCAGTCCGGGGTCGGTCGCGGTTCCGGTGACCGTCGCCGGCCGAGTGTGGGGCACGTCGGCGAGCAGCGCACCGAAGGTGACCATCATCTCGCACTCGGTGCGACGCGCCACCTCGGTGACCGCCGAGCAGAACGAGCGCCAGCGGTAGCTGGGTTCGATGCCCCGGAGTACCACGAGATCCCGCTGGGCGTAGCGGACGACCGAGAAGCTGTTCTCGGGCCAGGTGATGGTGCGGGTCACCCCGTCGACGAGCTCGATCTGGGGCCGGCGCGCTTGGAAGTCGAAGTGCTCCTCGGGATCGATCGACGCCACCCGCGAGGCCTTCCCGTGCTGGGTGAGCCAGACCGCGGCGCCCGAGGCGGCGTCGGCGGCGTCGTTCCAACCCTCGAAGCCCGCGACGAGCAACGGTGTGCGGAGCTTCTCCGGTTCTTGGGCCCAGACGAGTCCGTCGGTCACCCGCCCACCCTACGCCCGGGTCAGCGCTCGGGCGCCGGCGCCGATGGCTCGGGCCGGGACCGCATGACGGTCCGGTTGATGGACCGGATGGCCCGGTTGATGATGTCGGTCAGGCGACGCGAGTCTCGCGGGGCTTGACCGGTGCGCCCTTGCCCTTGGGGTAGCGCGCCACCCGCCCGACGGGCATGTCGACCCGGTAGCCGGCTGCCGCGCGCTCCTCCTCGGACTCGCCACCCCAGAATCCGTACTCGCGGTGACCGCGCGCCCAGACGCGGCACTGCTCGATGACGTCGCACGTGTGGCAGATGGCGCCGGCGCGGGCTTCGCGCATCACGCGGGTCTCGGGCCGCTCGCCCGCGGGGGCGAAGAACCAATCGGTCTGGCCGGTGCACGCCGCGTCCACTGTCCAGGCCAGGGGCCCGGTGAAGATCAAGCTGGAGACCGTCTCCGCGGTCATCTCTTCCTCTCGCATCGGGGCCTGGCGCCGAGTCCGACGTCCAGGGCACGGGGCCGGCGCCCCGAAAGAAGGGGTAATCCGGGCGACCGTCCGCTGCACCCCCATGGTGGCCCACGGAGAGACAATCTGTCCAACAGGTCGCAACGATCGCTACCATCGGGATTAGTGATATCTCGGCTAGATTGACCCCATGGAGTTCCGCCATCTCGACGCCCTGGTGGCCATCGCCGAGGAGGGCTCGTTCACCGCCGCCGCCGACGTGCTCGCCACCGTGCAGTCCAACGTGTCCGAGCACGTTCGCCAGCTCGAGGCGGAGCTCGGCGCGCAGCTGCTCGTGCGGAGCCGGCGCGGCGCGAGCACCACCGAGTGCGGAGACCGGGTCCTCGAAGGCGCCCGACGGATTCGCCGAGAGCTCGAGGCGCTGCGAGTCGACATCTCGATGCTCCAGGGGCTCGAGGCCGGGGAGTCGGGGTTCGGGATCGTGGGGACCGCGGCCCGCTGGCTCGTGCCCCGGCTCGTGCGTGACCTGCGACTGCGGGCGCCGGGCATCCGGCTCCGGGTCACGGAGGGGGCCTCGGAGCGGCTCGTGTCCGAGGTGCTGGGCGGGGTGCTCGCCCAGGCGATCGTGACCGAGCCCGTGACCGAGCGGCGGGTCATCGCGGAGACGATCCTCGAGGAGGAGCTCGTGGCGGTGGTGCCCCTCGACGCGAAGCTCCCGAGGCCGCCGGTACCCCTCGAGGCGCTCCTCGAGCTGGGCCTCGTGCTGCCGCCCCCGATCAACCCCCTGCGGGCCGAGGTGGAGCAGGCGGCTCGCAACCAGGGGCTGCCGTTCGCGGTGACGGTGGAGGTGGAGGGCATCCGGCTCATCGCCGACCTGGTGGCTGCCGGCGCGGGAGCCTCCGTGCTGCCCCAGACCGCGGTGCCGCCCGAGCTCACCACGGTGCGCACCCTGGCGCTGGCGAACATGCCGCCCCGACGCCTTGCGCTCGTGAACGCGCGGGAGACCCAGCTCTCGCTCGCCGACCGCGCCGTGCGCGAGTGCGTGCTGGAGCTCGTGGCATCGCAGGACAGCCCGGTGCGCCCGGTGGGCCGCACGGCCACGGGCGTACACTCCGGCGACCACGTGAGGGGGGGCACCGAATGACCGACGACCAAGCCCGTCGCGAGATCAAGCGGACCGAGGAGCCCTGGCGGCCGACCTTGCGTCAGATCATCGGCGCGGCAGTCGTGCTCGTCGTCGTCATCTTCGCGGTCGTGAACTTCGAGGAGGTGCCCGTCGACTTCCTCTTCACCGACAACGTGAAGATTCCGCTCTTCGCGGTGATGGCACTCTTCGGCGCCCTCGGTTTCGGTGCCGGGATGCTGTTCCAGCGCCACCGCGCCAAGCGCAAGACTGACTGAGCGGGGAGCCGGGCCCCGAGCGGGCCGGTGGCGAAGCCACCGAGAGCGGGCTGGCCGTCAGGCCGCGCTGGGTTCTGGGTGCGGCGCCGGTTCGGGGGGGGCCCGGCCGGCGCGCGTCACCACCCGGGCGATCCCGTACCCGATGCCCAACGCGGCGTAGCCGCCGACGGCGTCGAGAAGGAAGTGGTTGGCGGTGAGCACCACCACCACGACGGTCGTCACGGGGTAGAGCACGGCGAGCGTCCGCGACCAACGGTGTCGGAGCCGAGGCACGAGCACGAGCGCGCACCACAGGGCCCACGCGCAATGCACGCTGGGCATAGCGGCGAACTGGTTGGAGATCTCGCTGATCGCCCCCGAGTCGAACGACCAGAAGGTCGGATGCGCGGCGAGGGTGTCCACGAACCCGTAGTGGGCGGGCATCAGGCGGGGCGGCATCAGGGGGTACAGGGCGAAGCCCACCAGGGCGAGCGCCGTGGTCCACGCCAAGGTGTTGCGCCACAGCGGGTAGTCGTTGCTGAAACGGCGGTAGAGGAAGACGAGCACGCCGATCGTCACGATGAAGTGCATGGAGCCGTAGAAGTAGTTGCTCGCGATGATGAGCGGCTCGACGGCGAGCGCGAGATCCTGGAGCTGTCGCTCCACGTTGATCCCCAGCGCCTGCTGCACGTCGATGATCTCCAGCGCGTTCCGGCGGGCGTCGGCGCCGCCGCTGACGTTCGTGTTCCGGATCGCCGAGTACACGAAGTAGAAGAGCCCGGCGAAGGTCACCTCCGCCCACCAGTAGAGCGTCAGCCCGTTGCGCAGGAGACGGCCACCCGGGAGGCGACGACGCAATGGGCGTTCGCCGACGTCGACGTTGACGCCGATTGCACCGGCGTCCACCAACGGTGCGGTGGAACCGACTCGGGCCACCGGGGTGACCGGTTCCAGCCGGGCCATCAGCGACTGCGCACGGGGACCGGGGCCGGCGCGCGACTGCCCATCGCGAAGGCCGGGGCTCCCGCGACGCTCACGATCAGGTTCATCCCGTACCAGAGCAGCCCGACCGCCACCGCCTGCCCGGTGGGGACGCCGAGGGGATGGAGCAGCAACGCGAGCATTCCCTCGCGGATCCCGAAGCCCCCGATCGACACCGGCAACACCTGGGCTATCGCCACGGCCGGGACGAACGCGAGCACGGCGGCATTCGGGATGGTCAACCCGATGGTGTGCACCGCGCAGTAGACCGCCGTCACCACGGCGATCTGGTAGGCGAGCGCGGCGCCGAGCGCGGCGAGCGCATCCCCGGGGTTTCTGCGCAACCGGTCGACTCCGATGTGCACCGCGCCGATCGCGCGCATCCAGTTCTCGTGCTCCTTGAAGCGGCCGGCGAGCCCAGGGCTGCCGGCCAGCGCGAGGATGACTGCGAGGATCAGGAGCGTCACGCCCGCGGTGAGCAAGGCGATCCAGCTGTTGGATTCCCCGAGGAGGTCGGGTCGCATCAGGAACCCGACCACGATCAGGAAGGGCAACGCGACGAAACCCGTGAGTCGCTCGATGATGACGGACGCGAAGGCGACGTCGGGGGCGTCGATGTCACGACCGCACCGAGCGCCGCGCAACACGTCACCCCCCACGGTGGAGGGCAGCACGTTGCCCACGAACTGGCCCGCGAGGTAGTGCGACGCCAGTCGCCGCAGCCCAACGTGGGCGCCGAACACGGCGAGCACGCGTTGCCAGCGCCATGCGGCCACCACGATGCTCGCACCCATGAGCACTATCCCGCCGGCGAGGAACGCGAGCGTGCCCGGCAAGCTCCTCTCCTCGGGCACGAACTGGTCAGGATGGATCTTGGTGACCAGGACGGCGAGGAGGGCGCCGCTGACCAGAATGCGAGCCCACAGCACCCAGGGGTGCCGGGGGCGCGCGGAGCCAGCCTCAGGAGCCACCATGTCCCTAGATTACGGGTTGTCCTCCCTGACGCGCCCACGGGACCGGCTCTCGGCCCAGCTCCTGCGGTCAGGCCCCGGCGGCTGCCGCTCGAGGAACCGGGTGCGGTCCACTGCTGCCGGGCTCGCTCAGCGGAGCCCCGTGGCGAACACGACGATGACCACGACGCCCACCACCACCCGGTACACGACGAACGGCGTGAAGGTGTGGGTGCGCAGGTAGCGCAACAGCCAGTGGATCGCTACGAAGCCGCTCACGGCCGCGGCCACGGAGCCCCACACGAACGCGTCGACGAACTCCGAGGGGATCCCCCGACCGGTGATCACGTCCACGGCCTTGTAGAGCCCGGCCCCCGCGATGATGGGGAGGCTCATCAGGAACGAGATCCTCGTGGCGCCATCCCGGTCGAGGCCGAGCCACCGGCCCGCCGAGATGGTGACGCCCGCGCGTGACACGCCGGGCTGGAGGGCAACGGCCTGGGCTACGCCCATGGCGATCGCGTCACGAGTCGCGAACGTGTCGAAGGTGCGGCGCTGGGGCAGCCGGTCGGCCCACCACAGCACCCCGCCGAACACCACGAGCATGACCCCGATGAGGATCGGGTCGCCGAGCTCGTCCTCGATCGTGCTACCGGCCAACGCGCCCACCAACGCCCCCGGCACCGACGAGAGCGCGAGGAGCCAGGCCACTCGCTGGTCCGTGGTGGTGATGCGGCGCTCGCGCAGCGATCTCGCCGCGGCCGCTACGTAGCGGGCGATGTCGTGGCGGAAGTACCAGCCGGCGCCGACCAGGGTGCCCAGGTGCAGCGCCACGTCGAACGCCTTGTTGAGGGACGGCTGGCTCGTCAGCTCGTTCCAGTCGAACAGCTCGGGCACGAGTACGAGGTGCCCGCTCGAGGAGATGGGCAGGAATTCGGAGAGTCCCTGCACGATGCCCAGGACGATGGCGTGGAGGACCGACACGGGTCGGTCACCCTACCCACCCCGGACATCGCCGGTGTCGCCGGACATCGCTGGTGTCGCCGGCGCTGCTGGGCCGGCCCCGCGCGGTCAAGGCAGGCGTGCATCCTCGGGCGGGACGAGGACGAGAGTCAGCTCGCCGTGGCTCGCGGCGAACGCCAGCGCCTCCGCGTCCGTCTCGGTCACGAGCAGGTTCACGGCGAGCCCGGTGCCGCCCTCGGCGCTCGTGACCCTGACCACGCCGAGCACGATCACGCCGCGGGCCACGACGTCGGCCGAGCCGGTGATCTCGTCGGGCGTGGCGAAGGTCGCGAGCACGTCGACCGCAGCGCCGACGCGTGGTCGTGGCGCATGGTCGAGCACCACCTGGATGACGCGCGTGCCGGACGGGAGCACACCGTCGAGCCCGGTGCGAGCGCGCGGCGCAAGGTTGGCGTCGGCGACGAACCCTCCGCGTACGACCGGTACCGCGACGACGCGCCCGACGGCATGGGTGGTGTCGAGCGCACCGGGAGGGAGCTGTGAGCGGTGCACGCGTCGTCGGGCCAGGTCGCCTCGCCGCACGGTGTCGCCGAGCCGAAGCGGCCGGCGGGCCACCACCACCCTGCGCTCGCTCCCGAGGGTTTCGGCTCGCCGGTGCAGCTCGGCGAGGTCGCCGGCGACGGTCGTGGCCGTCACGACGGCCACGACGGCGGCCCCGCCCCACAGCGCCCACACGCGCGGCGAGTGCATGACCACGCGGCAACCTCCACCAAACGACGCGCCGCGGCCTTCATGCCGGCAGCGCACGGAATGGTGGTGTGACCCGCGCCGGGTGCGCCTGGGACGCGCCCCGCGGCCGCGGCGCTCAGCCGGTGCTGGAGACGGCTTTGCCCTTGGGTGATTCGGGCTTGCCCTTGGACGAGTCGGGCTTGCCCTTCTGCGTCTCGGGCTTGGCCGAGCCGCCGGAGTCACGCGAGTCGCCCGAATCCCCGGAACGGCCGGAGCGCCCTGCCCCGTCCGAGGATCCCCCGCCCGAGGCCCCATCGGACTTGGTGTCACCCGAGGACTCCCGCGACGGTGCCCGCTCGCCCGAGCGCTTGCCCCGGTTGTCGGTCTTGTAGAAGCCCGAGCCCTTCAGCACGATCCCGGCGGGGGTGAAGACCTTCAGCACCGGCCCCCCGCACGCACCCTCGTGGGTCACGAGCGGCTGGTCGGTGATCGACTGCCAGAGCTCGAACTCCTCACCGCAGTCCCCACAGCGGTATCGGTACGTTGGCATCGTGCCTCCGTTGGCACATCGAGCGCGCGCTCGCCGGGGTGGGTCGCGTTGGCAGTCCCTGGACGCGACTGCTAATGCTAGTCGTCTCGGTCCGGCCTCGGGCACAGAGGGACGAGACGCCGGCGCCCGCGAGTGCCGCGCCCGCGCCGGGCGCGGGAGAGAATGCGGCCGTGGACTCGATCGAGTGGGCGGGGGTGCTGGCCCCGGTGGCCTATCTCCTCGGGACGTTCCCGAGCGCGGGAGTGGTGGCGCGCTCGCGCGGCATCGACATCCTCACCGCGGGGTCGGGCAACCCCGGGGCGTCGAACGCCTTCCGGCTCTTCGGCTGGAAGGTGGGCCTCGCGGTGCTGGTCCTCGACGTGGGCAAGGGGACGGCCGCCGGCGCGATCGGCCAGGCGGTCGACGGCAACCGTGGGGCCTACATCCTGGGGCTCGCCGCCGTGCTGGGGCACATGTTCCCCGTCACCCGGCGCTTCCGGGGCGGCCGCGGCGTGGCCACCGCCGCGGGCGTGATGATCGTGCTGTTCCCGGTCGTGATCCTGGTGTTGGCTGCCGTGTGGTTCGCCATCGCGCGTGGTCTGCACAAGGCCTCGGTGGCGTCGCTGGTGTGCGCCGTCGCCTTCCCGGCGATCGTCGCGGTGCGGGGCGACCCCGTGCTCGACGTGACCGTGGCGAGCCTCGTGGCTGCGCTCGTGGTCGTGCGCCACGCCGCCAACCTCCGCCGCCTCGTGCGGGGCGAGGAGCACGGCCTGGGCGGCGCGGGCCGCGGGGGCGTCGCGGCGTGAGCGCGTCACGGGTGACGACCGCGGTCATCCCGGCCGCGGGCATGGGCACGCGCTTCCTGCCTGCCACCAAGAGCCAGCCCAAGGAGCTGCTGCCGGTCGTGGACAAGCCCGTCATCCAGTACGCGGTGGAGGAGGCGGCGAGGGCGGGCCTGCGCGACGTGGTCGTGGTGACGGGGGAGGGCAAGCGGGCGATCGAGGCTCACTTCTCGCCCGATCCGGCGCTCGAGCGCTTCCTCGAGCGCGCCCACAAGCCGGAGCTGCTGGCCGAGGTGCGAGCGACGAGCGCCATCGCCGCGCTGCGCTACGTCGTCCAGGTCGAGCCCCTCGGCCTGGGCCACGCGGTCTCGGTGGCCCGCGACGCGGTGGGCGACGAGGGCTTCGCTGTCCTCCTGCCCGACGACCTCATCGTCGACGACGCGCGGTTGCTGCGCACGATGCTGGAGGTGCAGCGAGCGCACGGGGGCACGGTGCTCGCGCTGATGGAGGTGGCCGCGGGCGAGATCTCGTCGTACGGCTGCGCCGCCGTCGAGCCCGTCCAGCCCGCCGGTGCGCTCGAGGCGCTGGATCACGCGGACCAGTCATCGCTCCCGGGGCGGCTCGTGCGGGTGCGCGGCCTCGTGGAGAAGCCGGCGCCGGCCGACGCGCCGTCCAACCTGGCTGTCCTGGGACGGTACGTGTTCTCCCCCGAGATCTTCGGTGCGCTGGACCGCATCGTGCCCGGGGCGGGCGGCGAGCTCCAGCTCACCGATGCGATCGCACTTGCCCTGGAGGACGGGCCCGTGCACGGCGTCATCTTCACCGGGCGCCGCTACGACGTGGGGAACAAGGTTCACTTCCTGCGGGCGAACGTGGAGCTGGCGCTGGAGCGTGAGGATCTGGGTCCGGAGGTCGCGGCATGGCTCGCGCCGCTCGCGGGGCGTCGGGAGGTCGCCGACTGACTCGGCCCGGCGCGCGGGCGGCGATTCCCTCGAGCTTGCTCGAGCGGACATGACACAGCCGGGGTCCCCGCCCCGGGTCCCCGGCTGCATCAAGTGCTGCGCTGCTCGCCTGCTCCGGCCAGCCCCAAGAAGGCCGGAGCACGCCGCGGCGCGTGACAGGTGGTCGGCGTGCCGGGTCAGCTCTCCCGGCAGCCAGGCAGCAGGGGGCTCCCAGCCGGAGCCCGGTATGCCACCGCGGAGGAGGTGTCGATGCCCCCGGCGCTCACCGTTCCCGACTCACAGGTCACGATGACCTCGGGAGCCGTGGAGGTACCGGGATCCGCGGCCGCGCCGCCGATCCCGATGGTGAGCACCGCGCCGCCGGCCGCGCCGACAGCGATCGAAAGGCCGGCCAACGCCGCTCCCAGGCGGCGAGGGCGGGGACGGGACGTCCGAGCCATCGTGTTCCTCTCTGGTCTGTTCGTTTCGTGCTCAGAAACGAAGACACCGGCCCCCAAAGGATATGGGGCCGGTTTCGCTTGGCTCCCCGCCGGTCTGCAGCGACCAGTAACGGCCGGCGGATCAATGCCTCCCCGAGAGGTGGCTCGTTGTCATCGGTTCACCCACCGAGCGCCGCCCCCTAGTGGGTATGCGCCGCTCCGTGGTGGAACGGGTTCATATAACCACGCAGGGTGGTATCTGTCAAGGGCGCCGGGAGTCACCATGTCCCTAGACTCCAGGCGTGTCGGCCTCGGAGTTCTCACCCCTGGACCCCGGAGTCCCTGGTGGACAACCGTCGACCGGGCGGGCGTCGAGATGGAGGCCCTCACCTCGTGCGCCGTTGCCGCACTTACCATCTACGACATGTGCAAATCCGTCGATCGGGGCATCACGGTCGGTGATCTCGCGCTGTGGGAGAAGACCGGCGGCCGGTCTGGCCACTGGCGGCGCGCAGACGACCATGCATAATCCGAGATTTCCTGCGATTTCGTGGAGCAGATGTTGACCCACGCGCGCGCTTCGCGACTAGCCTCGGTGTATTCCACGGCGGTGTCCTTGATGGATTCCGCCGTGTGTTCTTGAGGTCGAGCGGAGGGACTCTCACCAACTCGTGGCTGTCGTCGTCATCTTGATCCTCGCCGTGCTGTGGGCCGCGGTGCTGCTGCCCCCAGTGCTCCGGGCTCGCTCCGGCGGCGGTGGCAACGGGTTCGGCGAGTTCGGCTCTGCGCTCGGCGCCTTGGCCCGAAGGCGCCCCTCGGACCCCGGCGTCATGCCGCTCCAGCCCCTGATGGGCCCCGTGGCCGCGGCGCGCACCCTGGGCTCGCGGCCGCTGCCGGGCGCCATGAGTCCGATCCAGCGCCGTCGCCGCGACGTGCTCGTGGGGCTGCTCGGTCTCGCGGGCCTCACCTTCCTGATGGCCATGTTCGCGGGCAGCATCCCGTTCTGGGTGCTGCACGTGCTTGCCGACGCGCTGCTCGGTGGCTACGTGTACCTCCTGCTCCAGGTCAAGGGTCGGTCCCAGGAGCGCAAGCGCAAGGTGCGCCCGATCGTGGCCGCGGTGCCCCGCCACCTCCACGCCGTCCCCGATCCGGTTGCCCTGGGCGTGCCCTTGGGGCTGCGCCGCACCGCGTCGTACTGATCACGGCAGCACTCACCAAGAGGGCCGAAACCCCTCACTGATACCCTCGATTTCCCGCGGGGGTGTAGCTCAGCCCGGTAGAGCGCTACGTTCGCAACGTAGAAGTCGTGGGTTCAAGTCCCATCACCTCCACCGATGTCGGCGTGCCCGGCCGAGTGCGAACCTTCACCGGCTGAGCGGAGCCTCCACGGCCCAGCTCGCTCGGCGCGCCAGTGCGAACACGACGACACTGGCTCCGA
>CAZCYE010000034.1:0-3532 GCA_964502775.1 uncultured Bifidobacteriaceae bacterium
GGCGGCCGCCGCACCGAGTGGGCCGCGCACCCCGGCGGCGCGAGCCCGCCCCGTGTGCCCTCCGGGCCTCGTGGGCGATTCCCCCGAGGGCCTCGACGCGATGCTGCGGACGCGGGGGGTGGTGTTGGTGATCGACGGCTACAACGTGTCGATGCAGGCGTGGCCGCAGGCCTCGGTGGCCGATCAGCGTGACCGTCTCGTGGCCGCGCTCTCGGCCTTGCACCAGCGGCTGCGCTGCGATGTGGTGGTCGTGTTCGACGGTGCCGACGTGGGCGCAGTACCGGTTCCCCGGCGCGCCGGGGTGCGGGTGGTGTTCTCCGAGGCGGACGAGTCTGCCGACGCGGTGGTGGTGCGCGCCGCGGCCGGCGTCGCGGCCAACGTCCCGGTGATCGTTGCCTCGTCGGACCACTGGGTTCGTGACGAGGCCGCCGCGCAGGGGATCACCGTGGTGGGTGCCGACACGCTACGCGGGGTCCTACGGCACTAGCGAGACGACGCGCACGATCCCGCACAGCACGACGCCACGGGTAGGTGAGCGGACACGTCATCAGGCTGGGCCGGAATCAGGTCGGCCGGAATCGGGTCGGCCGGAATCGGGTCGGAATGGTCGGCGTCGGCGAGCACGGTGTAGATCTCCCACGCCTGGCCGTCAGGTCCGCTCACCCACACCTTGTCCTGCTCGGCGAAGCAGCACGTCACGCCCATCTCGTCGGTGGTGGCGATGCCTTGGGCCTCGAGCCGGGCGCCGGCTGCGGTCACGTGTGCGGTGGTGGGCACCTCGATCCCCAGATGGTTGAGGCGCTCGGGGGCGTCCGGGTGCTCCATGAGCACGAGCTTGAGCGGGGGCTCGGCGATGGCGAAGTTGGCGTAGCCCGGACGGCGCTTCGCGGGAGCCGTATCGAAGAGGCGCTCGTAGAAGGCGACGGCGGCATCGAGGTCGCTCACGTTGAGGGCGAGTTGGACTCGGGGGCTCGGGGTTGGGGTCATGGGCCTGCTCGCTTTCTCTGGGTGGGGCTCTCCCTTGACAGTAGCATCTATATCAAGCAAGATTGATAGAGATGTCCACCGCCCTGCGCGTCCCTCCGTCGCCGCCCCCGGCTTCCGCGGTATCGCCCTCGCTGCGAGCCCTGGCCGATCCGATGCGGTGGCGCGTCGTGGAGTTGCTCGCTCGTGAGGAGCTGTGCGTGTGCCACCTCGTGGAGGAGTTGCACGCGCCGCAGTCGCTCGTGAGCCATCACCTCAAGGTGCTGCGCGACGCGGGGCTGGTGGTGGGTGAGCGGTGGCGGTACTGGACGTACTACCGGCTCGTGCCGGGGGCGCTGCGCGCCGTGGCCGACCACCTCCTGCTCGTCGACGAGCGCGGCGCATCCGGCGCCGCGCGCACGCGACGGCCCTGCTGTTGACCATCACCCTGGTGCGCCGCGCCCTCGCCGAGGGGATCGGTACGGCGCTGCTGCTCGTGGCCGTGATCGGGTCGGGGATCGCGGCCCAACGCATGAGCCCGGGCGACACCGGGCTCCAGCTCCTCGAGAACGCGCTGGCCACCGGCGCTGCGCTCGTGGCGATCATCCTGGCGGTAGGGCCGGTGTCGGGTGCACACCTCAACCCGGTGGTGACGCTCGTCGACCGGGTGTTCGGCGGTGTGTCGAGCGCCGAGGCCGGTGTCTACGTGGGCGCGCAGATCGTGGGCGCGTTCGTGGGGGCGATGACGGCGAACCTGATGTTCGGGCTCGACGCGGTCGAGGTGTCCACCAAGGTGCGTGATGGTGGCGGGCTCGTGGGTGCCGAGGTTGTCGCCACCTTCGGGCTGCTCCTCGTGGTGTTCGGCGTGGCGCGATCGGGTCGCAGCGCGCTCGCCCCGTTCGCGGTAGGGGCCTACATCACCGCTGCGTACTTCTTCGCATCCTCCACGAGCTTCGCCAATCCGGCCGTCACACTTGCCCGCACGCTGAGCGACACGTTCGCGGGCATCGCCCCGGAGTCGGTGGCCCCGTTCGTGGGCGCCCAGCTCGTGGGTGGATTGCTGGGCGCGGCAGTCATCGCCGTGCTGTACCCAAAGATCAGGGCCGCCGCCGCCGACGTGATCGTTCCCCACGACCGGGAGGAGGCGGCATGAGCGACACCGAGCGGCTCCGTGCGCTCGCCCAGGCCGAGGGTTCGGTGCACAAGGATGTTCCCGAGGTGCTCTTCGTGTGCACGCACAACGCGGGGCGCAGCCAGATGGCCGCCGCGCTGCTCGACCATCTCGCCGAGGGTCGGGTGCACGTGCGCTCCGCCGGTAGCGAGCCCGCGGACGAGATCAACCCGGCGGTGGTGGCGGCGATGGAGGAGCTCGGGCTCGACCTGGCCCAGGAGTTTCCCAAGCCCCTCACCGACGAGGTGGTGCGCGCCGCGGACGTCGTCATCACGATGGGCTGTGGCGACGCCTGCCCGATCTACCCGGGACGGCGCTACCTCGACTGGGAGCTCGACGACCCCGCGGGCCAGAATCTCGACGCGGTGCGCTCGATCCGCGACGAGATCCGTCGCCGGGTGGAGGCGCTCCTCGCCGAGCTCGCCACCCCCGTCTGAAGCCTCGTCGCGCCGGTCTCTGTTCACGCCGCGCACTAGGGTCGCCCCGGCGATCGCATGAAGGAGGCCGCGGGTGGAGCCGAGCGTGCTTGGCGACTCCGGTGTGCTCGGCGGCAGCGCCGACGCTGTGAACCTCGCGTTGTTGGCCGCCCGGGTGGTGCTCGGCGCCATGGTGTTCGCGCACGGCTGGCGCCACCTCGCCGCGGTGCGCTCGGGCCCGGGCATGGCCGACTGGTTCGAGAGCCTCGGGCTCAGGCCTGGTCGCCTGCACGCATGGAACGTCACGATCTCGGAGCTGGTGGTGGGCGCCCTGCTCGTGGTCGGTCTCGTCACCCCGCTGGCCTACGGCGGGCTCGCCGCGATCCTGGGTGTCGCGCTTGCCACCAACCACGCCAAGCGCGGCTTCTTCATCGACAATCCCGGCCAGGGGTGGGAGTACGTGGGCGTGACCGCCGCGGTGGCGGTCGCGCTGGGCGCGCTGGGCCCGGGGGAGTGGTCGCTCGACGATGCCCTCGGGATCGGGTTCCCCTTCGAATCCGACACCGCGCTCATCGTGAGCGCCGCGCTCGCGATCGGGGGCACCGCCGCGTTCCTGGCCGTGTTCTGGCGGTCCCCCAAGGCCGCGAGCCGCTGAGGGCTCGCTGGAGCCGCGTGCTCAGGTCGCGCTGAGCGCGTCCACCCGATCGAGCTCGGCGACGAGCAGGGGCACCACCTCACGCCAGTCGCCGACGATGCCCACGTCAGCGGCGTCGAATACGGGCGCGTCGGAGTCGCGGTTGATGGCCAGGATCGTGCCAGCCGCCCGGACTCCCACCATGTGGTTGAACTTCCCGCCCACGCCGATCGCCACGTACAGGCGCGGTGAGATCGTGCGTCCGGTGAGCCCGATCTGGCGGGCTCGGGGCAGCCATCCGTTGTCGGTCACCTTGCGCGTCGCGCCGAGCGTCGCGCCCAGCGCCGC
>CAZCYE010000034.1:3632-16392 GCA_964502775.1 uncultured Bifidobacteriaceae bacterium
CGCGCCCAGCGCCGCCAGCAGCCCCTCGAGCCCGGCGTACGCGCTCGGGTCCACGCCCGTGCCCACACCGATCACCGCGTCGGCCTCGGCGAGCACGTCGAGGTCGTCGTCCCGGGTGCGGCTCAGCACCTGTACCCGGCTCCGGGGCGGCACCACCAGGTCGCGGCGCACCGGCGTCGCCCGGGCGCGCGGCGCGGACGGGGTGAGCACGCCGTCGCGCACCGTCGCCATCTGCACCGGCGAGGTCGACGTGATCGCGGCCACGAGCTGACCGCCGAATGCGGCCTTCCAGGCCACGAGGCGCCCGTCGGCGCCCAGCTCGAGACCCACGGCGTCACCGGTGAGACCGGCGCCGAGGCGCGCCGCGGCGCGTGCGCCCACCTCGCGGCCCCACGCCGTGCTCGGCGTGAGCATTGCCCACGGCTCGGCGGTCTCAGCCCATGTCGCGACCGCCGCGGCGACGTCCTCCTCGATGTCCGACCCGCGTCGCGTGACGACCACGTCGGCGCCCCACGACCCGAGCTCGGCGTGATCGCCGGCGTCGGCCAGGGCGACCACGTGGCCCTCGATCCCGGCGGCGAGCTGCGCGGCGGCACCGAGCAGCTCCCGGGTGATGTGCGCGCGGTCCGGCTCGACGACCACGCCGATCGGTGCCCCCCGCTCCCCGGGCGACGCCGCCATGACCGGCGCCGTGCGCGCCGCGCCGCCGTCGTCAGCGGACGCAGGACGCAAGTGCCGGCGCATCGAGAGCGTGTCGACGGCCACCCGGACCTGGTCGGCCAGCGCTCCGGTGAGCACGCGCTGGAGGCGGTCGGTCGAATGCAGCCGCACCGCGCCGACGCGCGTGGGACTCGCCTCGGCCCCCCAGGGCCCGGGACCGAGGTCCCGCGCTGTGAGCGTGCGAATCCGCGCGCGTGGGACGGCGGCACGCCCGGCCGGTTCCGCCTTGCAGGGCTCGATGAGACGCTCGGCACACGAGACCACGGCCGGGAGCGCCATGGTGAGCTGCGCCCAGCCGTCGTCGTGCTCGCATCGCACGTGCAGCTCGGCGTGGTCGAGCGCGAGGTGGCGCGCACCGCCCGCGAACGGCAGGCCCAGTAGCTCGGCGAGCTCGGGGCCCACCTGGCCGGTGTCGGCGTCCACCGAGTTGCGGCCCACCAGCACGAGGTCGAAGGGACCCTCGCGCTCCAGCGCGGCGGCGAGGGCGCGGGCGGTGGCCAGGGTGTCGGAGCCCGCGAACGCGGGGTCGCTCACGAGCACGCCGTCCGCGCACACGCTGCACTCGGTGGCCCACGCGATCGCCTCGGCCAGCGCGTCCTCAGCGGCCGCGGGGCCCAGTGTGAACACGGTCACCGTGCCGTCGCCGACCGCGGCGGCGAGCTCGGTGGCCTGCGACACCGCGCGGCGGCAGTAGGGGTTCATCTCGAGGTCCACGCCGTCGCGCCGGAGCCGGCCATCGGGACCCAGCTCCATCTCCTCGAAGGCGGGGATCTGCTTGACCAGGGCGGCGATGCGCATGGCGCGACGCGCGCGTCAGGTGCGGTCTTCGATGCCCACGTAGGGGCGCTCGGTGGGCCCGGTATAGATCTGTCGTGGCCGACCGATCTTGGTCTTGGGGCTCTCCACCATCTCCTTCCAGTGCGCGATCCAACCCGGGAGGCGACCCATGGCGAAGAGCACTGGGAACATGTCGGTGGGGAAGCCCATCGCCCGGTAGATGAGGCCGGAGTAGAAGTCGACGTTGGGGTACAGCTTGCGCTCGATGAAGAACTCGTCTTGGAGCGCGACGTCCTCCAACTCGAGGGCGAGCTTGAGCAGATCATCCTGGCGATCGAGCTCACCGAGCACTTGATGGCAGGATTCCTTGAGGATGCGAGCCCGGGGGTCGTAGCTCTTGTAGACGCGGTGGCCGAATCCCGAGAGGCGGAACGGGTCGTCGTGGTCCTTGGCCCGGTTCACGTACTTGGCCATGTCGTTGCCGTCCGCCTTGATCTGTTGGAGCATCTCGATGACTTCCTGGTTGGCGCCTCCGTGAAGGGGCCCCCACAGGGCGTCGATGCCCGCGGCGATGGCGGCGTAGATGTTGACCTGGCTCGAGCCGGCCAGGCGCACGGTCGACGTGGAGCAGTTCTGCTCGTGGTCCGCGTGGAGGATGAGCAGCTGCTTCATCGCGGTGACGATCGTCTCGCTCACCGAGTACGGCTCCGAGGGGACCGCGAACATCATCGTGAGGAAGTTCTCGATCAGGTCCAGCGAGTTGTTGGGGTAGAGGAAGGGTTGACCGATGGACTTCTTGTAGGAGTACGCGGCGATCGTGGGGAGCTTGGCCATGAGTCGCAAGATCGAGAGCTGGACGTACTCGGGATCGCTCACGTCGGCGTCGTCTTGGTAGAAGGTCGAGAGCGCGGTCACCACCGATGACAGGATCGCCATGGGATGGGCATCGCGGGGGAACCCTTCCAGGAACCGCTTGACGTCCTCGTGCACGAGCGTGTGCTTGCGGATCCCGTAGCGGAAGGTGTCGAGCTGGCTGAGGGTGGGCAGCTCCCCGTAGATCAAGAGGTACGACGTCTCGAGGAACGAGGGGGGATGACCCGCGACGAGCTGCTCGATGGGGATGCCGCGGTAGCGGAGCACGCCTTGATCGCCGTCGATGAAGGTGATGGCCGATTCACATGACCCGGTGTTGAGGAATCCGTAGTCGAGCGTGATGAGCCCGGTTTGGGCGCGCAGCGTCGAGATGTCGATCGCGCGCTCGCCTTCGCTGCCGCGTACCACGGGGAGCTCCACCTCGGTGTCGCCGTAGCGCAGGAACGCAGGCTTCTCGTCCTTCACGCGTCGTGCTCCTTGTGTGATGGCTCACCGCAGCGTAATGCTCGCCGTGGCGGGTCCCAGATTGGGGAATGGATCAGTACCGACCCGGTGAGGCGGGGTTGGCCCCATCGTCCGCAGCGACGTCGTCGGCGTCTTCACTCGCGGCTTGATAGCCCGGGTCGTCCTGGAGGTGGGAGGCCACGTACACGTACACGTCACCTCGATCGCCCGCACCGGCGGCAGCGGCAGCGGCGCGGGCCGCGCCGAGGAGCTGGGCCAGGCTCACCGTGCGCCATCGCACACCGCCGACGCCCGGGCGGGTCACCCAGATCTGGGTGTTGGGGGGTGGCGACTCGCTCGTGTCGTGGGCGGGTTCGGGTTCGAGGCAGATGTCGAAGGTCTCGATTCCCTTCCAGCGCTTGAACACCCTCGGCAGGAAGACCCGCGCCGAGCTCACGATCGTCTCCACGTAGCGGGCGTCGGAGAATGCCTCGGTGGGCTCGGCGTAGATGGCGAGGTGGGTGCCCCTCGGGTCGAGGCGGTAGCCGCGGTCGGGATCCTGGAGGGCGGCCCGGGTCACCCGGAGCCCCAGCGGCGCGAGCCGGCGGTCGAAGATCTCGGCGAGGTCGCGCTGGCTCGACGGCGGGAAGCGCGCCTCGGCGAGCGTCGCACCAGCTGCACCGGCCGGGGTGGTCAGCGGAGCCGGGACGCCGGCCAGCACCGTCGCCGCCGTCACGACCACGGCCAGCGACGACGTCGCCAACATGAGGGACCGGCGCCTCGGGGCGGGGCGCGCCGAGACGTGGGGCGGCGCCGAGCGTTTGCATGGCATCGGTCCCGAGGCTAGTCACGCACGATGCCACGACCTCGTCGGGACCTCGTGGTGGCCGCTGAGGAGCTGGCGCGGCGTGATCACCGCCTGGCCCGGGTCATCGAGGCCGTCGGCCCGCCTGACCTCCGCCGGGGCCGACCACGGCGGGAGCGCTTCGCCGCGCTCGCCCGCATGATCTGCTACCAGCAACTCGCGGGCGCGGCGGCCCGTGCCATCCACGGGCGCTTCGACGCGCTCTTCGACGGTGCGCCCACGCCCGATGCGGTGCTGGCCATGCGGGCCCAACGCTTGCGCGCCGTGGGGCTGTCGGCATCCAAGGTGGCCTCGATCCGCGACCTGGCGGCCAAGGTCGCCGCCGGGGACCTCAGCCTGGACGGGCTGGGCCGACTCGACGACGAGGGCGTGGTGCGGTCCCTCACCGTGGTGCGCGGCATCGGCCGATGGACCGCCGAGATGTTCCTCATGTTCCAGCTGGGGCGACTCGACGTGTGGCCGGTCGGCGACTACGGAGTGCGCAAGGGATTCGCACGCTGGCAGGGCATGGCCGAGATGCCGACCGAGGCGGAGCTCGGACCGCTGGGCGACGCGTACCGACCGTACCGGTCGATCGTCGCGTGGTACTGCTGGCGCGTGCTCGACACGGTGCTCCCGGTTGCGACGGACCCGCAGGGCTGAGGCGCCGTCAGGCGATGTCGATGCGCGGGAGCGCGCGGTCGAGGAACCGCGGGAGCCACCAGTTGGCCCGCCCCAGCATCTCCATCAACGCAGGCACGAGCACCATCCTCACGATCGTGGAGTCGACGGCGACTGCCACGGCGAGGCCGAGCCCGAACATCTTCACCTCGGCGATCGGGTAGGCCACGAAGCTGAGGAAGACGACGATCATGATCAGCGCCGCCGAGGTGATGACGCGCGCCGTGTGCGACAGACCGTTCACCACCGCGGTGCGCGTCTGGCCGGTTCGGTCGTACTCCTCGCGGATCCGGGTGAGCAGGAACACCTGGTAGTCCATCGACAGCCCGAACAGGATGGCGAACATCATGAACGGGACGAACGAGACGATCGGCACGGTGCTGTCGAGGCCGAAGACCTCCTTGAGCCAGCCCCACTGGAACACCGCGACGGTCACGCCGTAGGCCGCGCCCACCGAGAGCAGGTTCATGAGCGCCGCGGTCGCGGGGATCACCACCGACCGGAACACCAGCATTAGGAGCATGAAGCTCAGCAGCACCACCGCCCCGACGAAGTAGGGGAGCCGCTGCGAGATCCGGTCGCCGACGTCGATGTAGGCGGCGGTGACGCCGCCGACGTACGCCTTGGCGTCCTGGCCTTCGAGAGCATCGGGGATCACGTCGGTGCGCAGCTGCGTCACCAGCTTGGCCGTCGCCGCCGCGTCGGGCGCGGTGGTGGGGACCACCGTGACGATCGACGTGTTGCCGGCCGGGTTGGCCTCGGGTGGTGACACCTGGGCCACACCCTTGGTCCCCTTCAATGCCGTGAGCAGGCCGGGCGGGACGTCATCACCGGCGCGGTGGGTCACCACCACGAGCAGCGGGCCGTTGAACCCCTCCCCGAATCCCGCGGCGGTGAGGTCGAACGCGATGCGTTGCGTGGACCCTTCGGGTGCCGTGCCGTCATCGGCTTGGCCGTAGCGAATCCAGAGGAACGGCAGCGCCAGCACCACCAGGACCACGACGCTGACCGCGGCAAAGGGCGCGGGCCGACGGGCGACGCGTTCGGCCCACCGGGCCCAGAACGGTGATCCCGGCTCCGCACCCGGTGCCCGGGCCTTGCCGGTATCGCCGGCCGCGCCACCGCGTCGGGGCCGACCCAGGTGCACGCGGCCGCGGTCGATGCGGGTCCCGACGATGCCCAGCACCGCGGGGAGCAGCGTGAGCGCCGCGACCATCATCACCGCGACCACGATCGCCGCCGCGAACCCGAGCACCGCGACGTAGGAGATGCCCGAGATGACCAATCCGCAGATGGCGATCACCACGGTGGTTCCGGCGAACAGCACGGCCTGACCCGCGGTCGCGACCGCGTTGCCGATCGCGGCCTCCACCTCGAGACCGGCCGCGAGGTTCTCGCGGTAGCGGGTGAGGATGAACAGCGAGTAGTCGATGCCCACGCCGAGCCCGATCATCGTGGCGAGCTCGGGCGCCGCGGTCCCCACATCGGTCACGCTCGCCAGCAGCGTGATGAGGGAGATCCCGATCGCGAGCCCGAAGAGCGCGGTGGCGATCGGGATGCCTGCGGCGACGATGGAGCCGAAGGCGAGCACGAGGATGATGGCGGCGAACACCAGACCCACCTGATCGCTCGCACCGGCCGCGGGTGCTTTGGCATAGTCAGTGAGCTGGCCGCCGAAGGCGACCTGGAGCCCGGCGGTGCGTGCCGGCTCGGCGGCGCGACGCAGCTGAGCGAAGCCTTCCTTGCCGAGCTCGGGAACGCGCTCGCGGTACTGGACCTGGAGGAGCGCGGTGTCACCCTTGGGCGAGGGGACCGGACCCGCCACCTGCGGAGCCTGGGGGAGGCCCTTGATGCGCTGCACCGCCGCCGCGATGGCGGCCTCATTGGCCGGGGTGGAGAGCTTCCCGGAGCGTGCGTGCACGACGACTGTCGCGCTCCCGCCGGACTGCGCGGGGAAGCGGCGCTCGAGGAGGTCGAGCGCGGTCTGGGACTGGGTGCCGGGAATCTCGAGGTTGTCGAAGGTCTGGCCGCCACTGGCCGTGGCCGCCATGACGATCCCGACCAGCAGCACCGCCCATACCGCGAGCACGAGCCAGTGCCTGCGAGCGGCGTGGCGACCGAGCCGATCGAGGAACGACGCCACGGAGGCGCAGGCTACGCGCGTGACAGCATCGGGGCGTGGACGGTCGCGTGACGCGAGGAGACGTGGACGATCTCGTGGCGCTGCCCGAGGGGGGACGCTGCTACACGCGGTCCCGGGCGGTCGAGGTCTCCGACATCACGAGGTCGGGCCGCATCGGGCTCGCGACGCTGGCGCGCTACGCACAGGACATCGCCGCCGATGACGCGCACGAGCTGGGGGTGCGCGGGGTCTGGGTTGCCCGCCGGGTGGTGCTCCGTCTCGGTGTGCTGCCCGGTTACGGCAATGGCCTCGTGCTGCGCACGGCGGTCACGGGCATGGGGAGCCGTTGGGTCGAACGCCGTACCTCGGTCGCCGTGGAAGCGATCCCGGGCGCGGGCCCGGGCGCGAGGAGCAGGGGCGGAGGTGACGCGGCACCGCCGGGGTCGGTGGCCGAAGTCGCGGCGCTCTGGGTGCACGTCGACACGCGGGGTCGTCCGGTGCGCATCCCGCCCGAGCGCCTGGGGCCGTACGCGGCGTCGGTCGCGGCGCGAACGGTCAGCAGCCGACTCCACCACGGCGCTCCCCCGCCCGACGCGGTGGTGCGGGCCTGGCCGCTGCGCAGCGCAGACTTCGACACCCGCGGTCACGTGAACAACACCGCGCCCTGGGCCGCCGTGGACGACGAGGTTGACCGCGTCGAGTCCCCGGGTGTGCCCGTCGATGGCGAGATCGAGTACCGCGCGCCGATCGAATGTGGCGACGTCGTCGAGCTGCATCGGACCTGGAGCGCGGACGAGCTGTGGTGCTGGCTCGTCGTCGCCGATGCCGTACGCGTGTCGGCGCGAGTGGGGTTTCGGGGGAGTGCCACGCCCGTCGTCTGACGGCTCGTGCTCACGCGCGGCTCGGCTACGAAGCGAATTGCCCGTGCTCGGGAGGTGCGATCCATCGGATCGGCCACAGCGAGCCGGCCTGCTCCCGCGTCGGGTCCCAGTCGATCGAGCCGGACTGCTCCCACGGGGGCTGGGTCGGGGTCGCCTCGGGGATCGGCCACGGGGGCGGGGGCCATCCGTGATCGCCGTTTCGTGCGGGCTCGACCATCGCCGCGGCATCGGTGGTCATGAGCCGCGCCGAGGGGATCGGGTCGAAGGCCTCGACCGGCGGCGCTCCCGGCCCGACGCCGGACGGCACCGGGTCGAACCCGAAGGGGTCCTCCCGGCCGGTGGTCAGCGGTGCCACCTCCTCGGGTTCCAACGGGGGTGGCGGGTCGAACGGATCGACGGCGCGTGGGGTGGCGAAGAACTCCATGAGCGCATCGTCGGTGTCGGGCTCGGCGAGCGCCCGGTACAGGTCGAGCGGCTCGACCGTGCCGCCGATACCCCCCGTACTGGCGATGTCATGGCTCGCGATCGCCGGATGCCCGTGCGCAACGTCTCCCGTGGGGTCATCGGTCGGGACGAGGAGCGCGCGCACGCGGGCGGCATCGGTCGGGCTCATCCGCGCGAGCTCCACCAGGCGCCCCTCGATCGCTTCCGGCGAGTGGCCGAGCGCGTCGGCGAGCACCGCGAGATCGGTGTCCCGATGGGGGAGTGGTGATCCGGGCGGAAGCCGGCGGAGATCGTCGATGAGCGAGAGGTACTGGGTGAGCACGCCGTCGCGAGGACCTTCCCCGCGGAGCCGGCGCACCGAATCGCCGATGGCGACCGAGGAGAGGTGCGTGTCCACCACGACGGGCGTGCGCTCGGGGAGCAGCGCGGTCACGTCGACGCCGCACGAGCCGGCGATGCAGAACAGGTCGGTGTCGGGCATCTCGGCCGCGCCCCGCTCGTAGGCGGCGAGCTCTCGGCGGGTGAGCCCCGACGACCGCGCGACATCGCTGCGCGACAGGCCCTGCTCCCGGCGGACGTCCCGGACGCGCTGGCCGAGATCCCGAGCCGAGGGGGTGCCGGCGCGCGTGTCGTCAGCGGTCTTGGCCACGGATGGGGTATCGGCGTCGGGCCCGAGCGCCTGAAGGCCGTCCGACCGGGACCTGAGGCGGGATCTGGGGCGGGGCCGTCGGCTGGTCCGCCCGGTGCTGGTGCGGGCCAGGGGTAGCGTCGTCGGCCGTGGCCATCTACGCCTTGGGGGACGTCGAACCGAGCATTCATCCCGATGCCTGGGTCCATCCCGATGCCACCGTGATCGGCGACGTTGCCATCGGCGCCGAATCGACGGTCTGGCCCCAGGCGGTCCTGCGGGGCGACTACGGGCGGATCCGGATCGGCGCCCGTACCAACGTCCAGGACGGGGCCGTGATCCACGCGACGGCGGCCCTGCCCACGGTGATCGGCGACGACTGCGTGATCGGTCACCTCGCCCACCTCGAGTGCTGCACCGTGGAGGACCGCGTGCTCGTCGGGAGCAACTCCGTGGTCCTGCACCGGGTGGTCGTGCACCGGGGCGCGCTCATCGCCGCGAGCGCGCTCGTGCCCAACGACATGGACGTTCCCTCGGGTGCGATCGCGATGGGAGTGCCGGCCCGGCTTCGGCTCGACGCGGTGGATGCCGATTCCTCACCTGAGTTCGCGTCGATCTACGTGGCGAACGGGAAGCGCTACCGCGACGAGCTCCGCCGCTTGTCCTGAGTTCCTGCTCCCCGCTCTTGGTGCTTCGCACCGGGCCGCTTGGGCCCCGGCTCGCTGCTCGCCGGGGTACCCGGCTCGCGGGCGCTCGCCTCAGGCTTCCCGTTCCTGCCAGCCGTAGTCGAGGCCGCCGCCCGAACGCGCCACGGGCGGCGCGCTCACGCTCACTCGTTGGTCGGCATAGCCGCCGGCGAGGTCAGCGGCTCGCGCGGGTCCGAGGAACGCCTCGGTGGCATCGAGCAGCAGGCGAGCGAACGCGGGCCCGTGGAGGGCGAGACCGGGCTCCTCGTGCAGTCCCCAGTGCGCCAGCTCGTGGAGCACGATGCTCTTCGTTCGGTACCGCAGGGGCAGGGTGATGGTGGGCACGGGCTCGGCGCCGAACGACGCGACGCGCGCGCCGGCGCGACCCGCGACGACCACCGGGATCCGCCCGAGGTCGAGCTCGGGAAAGCGAGCGAGCCACCAGAAGCTGCCGACCACGCGCTCGGCGAACCGACCGCACGCCACCACGCCCGGCAGCGGGCTCGAGCCGAGCCGCATCTCGGCTCGGTAGACGCGCGCTCGCTGCTGGTCGCGCACGAGCGTCGCTTCCATCCCCTCCATAGCCGCAAACGGTAGGGGCGCGTCGCCGGGGTGGCGCGGACGTCAGGCCGGCGACGGGGGCGTCGGGGGGGATGGAGACGGGGGCGTCGGGGGCGATGGGGGCGATGGGAGCCGATGACCGGGGCCCAGTGCGGGCGCGAACAGGTCGCCGTGGCGCGCGAGGCGCTCGAGCACCACTCCGGCCTCGAAGACGAGCGCCTGGGGGGTCGCACCGTCGAGCGCGTCGGACACCTCGTCCCAGGACAATGGCGTCGACACGACCGGCCGGGACTCGGCGCGCAGCGAGTACGCGCACACCGTGGTCTTGTGACGATCGTTCTGGCTCCAATCGACGAACACCCGGCCCGCGCGGCCGGTCTTGGCCATCGTGGTCGTCACGGTGTCGGGCGACCGGTCGGCCAACACCCGGCCGAGCGCGAGGGCGAAGGCCTTGGCCTCGTCGGCCGTAGCCCCGGCCACGGCCGCAGCAACATGGAGGCCCTTGCGGCCCGAGGTCTTGACCACGGCGAGCAGCCCGTGGCGCTCGAGGTGCCCGGCGAGCTCGAGCGCCACGCGGGCGCACTCCAGGAGTCCGGCGGGCGGGCCCGGATCGAGATCGAAGACCACCGCGACCGGATGGTCCGGGTCGTCGACGGTGGCCTGGTGCGTGTGGAGCTCGAGGGCGGCGAGGTTGGCCACCCACACGAGCGACGGGGCGTCGTCGATCACGGGCGCCACGATGCCGTCCACCTCGGCCCGGCGCAGCCACCGGGGGGCATGCGGCGGACAGCGCTTCTCGAAGAAGGATTCGGCCTCCACCCCGTCGGGCCAGCGCACCATGGTGAGCGCCCGACCCCGCAGGTGGGGGAGCAGCACCGGGGCGGCGCGTGCGTAGTAGTCGATGACCATGGCCTTGGTGAAGCCGGCCTCGGGGTACAGGACCTTGTCGAGATTGGTGAGCGTGAGGCGACGCCCCTCCACGTCGGTCACGGTCTTGGACGGCGCCGCCACGCTCTGCGAACCTAGTGGCCGTCGAAAGGACTGACCGTGGCCCACGCCATCTGGACCGGCAACATCAGCTTCGGGCTCGTGAGCGTGCCCATCCGCGTCGTCTCGGCCACCAAGGCCCGCGACGTGCGCTTCAACCAGCTCGAGGCCGGCACCAACGCCCGGATCCGCTACCGCAAGGTCTCGGAGGCCACCGGCGAGGAGGTGTCGAGCGAGCAGATCCAGAAGGGCTACGAGATCTCACCGGGCAGCTACGTGGTGGTCGACGACGAGGAGCTGGCCGCCCTGGCCCCCAAGTCGTCGCGCACGATCGACATCGAGGACTTCGTGGACCTCGACCAGATCGATCCGGTGTACTTCGAGCAGCCCTACTACCTCGTGCCCGACCCCCAGGCGCTGAAGCCTTACCGCCTGCTGGTGGAGGCGATGGCCGAGCTGCGCAAGGTGGCCATCGGTCGGGTGGTCATGCGCTCCAAGGAGAGCCTGGTGGCGATCCGGCCGGTCGACGGCGTGCTGTGCGTGGAGACGATGCGCTACGCCGACGAGGTGCTGGGTACCGAGGGTCTGCTCCCCGAGGCGGAGGTGGCCGAGCCCACCGAGCGCGAGCTCGAGATGGCCCGCCAGCTCGTGCAGGCGCTATCGAGGGACTTCGAGCCCGAGCGCTACCACGACGAGTACCGGGAGCAGCTCGTGGATCTCATCGGGCGGAAGGCCGCGGGTGAGGAGATCGTGGCCGAGCCGTACGTGGAGGACCAGGGCAAGGTGCTCGACCTCATGAGCGCGCTCGAGGCCAGCCTGGCCCGCACCGCCGGCCGTGGTTCGGGGGAGTCCGGCGAGGCCGAGGCGGGTCAGGGGTCGCGACGAGCGCGACGCGCCCGCAAGCCGGCCTGAGGCTCAGGCGCCCAGCTCGGTGCGGGTGTAGTCGACCACGGCGCGGATCTCCTCGGGGTCGAGGCGCGCCGCGAACGACGGCATCCCGCCTCGGCCGTCAGTGACGACCGCGATCTGGTCGGCCACGTCGGGGTAGGCCTCCACCATGCGTCCGGCGAGGCGGGGCCCGACGCCACCGTCACCGTCGGCCCCGTGGCAGATGGCGCAGTTGGCGGCGTAGACCGCCTGACCCGAGACCGTCTCCCCGCTGCCGGCGCCGCCCCCGCTGTCGGTCCCGGCGGGCTCGGGCGCCCCGGGTTCGTTCGCGAACAGCATGACCACGAAGACCAGCGCCGCGAGCGCCGCGACGAGCTGCGCGACCTGGACGACTCGGCGCATCAGAACACCGGCTCAGAACACTGGTCGGCCCGCGCTGCCCGACGTGAAGAACCACACGCTGCTCGTGAGGAACAGCCCCACCAGCGCCGCGAACACCAGGCCGCCGACCACGGGGAGGAACCAGCTCGGCATCCCTCGCACCTGCACCCCGAGCACCTTGACGACGAAGGCGCCGTAGAACACGCAACCCAGGAGCGAGTGCGCCACGACGCGGCCGCTGCCGGATTGGAAGCCGAGTGCCCAGAGGCAGTGGTACGCCACCGGGAGGCTGATGACGAAGGCCGCGAGGCCCACCAAGCGATGGGCGCTGCCGAGCCACGGGGGCGCGGTCGCCGGCACGTGAACCTTGCCGTACAGGCGGGCGGCGAGCAGCAGCTGCACGCCCCCGAGCGCGAGGCACAGCGTCGCGAACCACACCTTGAGCTGGATCGTGCCCGAGAAAAAGAGGTCGTACGGCAGCTCGCCGCTGGGCGTGTGCCGCTTGCCGTACACGCCGAGGGCTACGGCCGTGACCGCGCCCACGAGGAAGACGGCGATGAGCCGGGTGTTGACCGAGGACCGCGGGCCAGCGAGCGCAGGTGCCGCCACGGCGGTCATCCTCGCTGCTCTCGGTGCGGCGCACAAGCATTTCGGTACGACGAGGGCTCGTGTGTGGGGCCGGTGTTGGTGATGTGGTGCGCGACCCGTAATCTGGTGGGGCCGTGCCCTTCTCCTGCCTTGTCCCCGCGCGCTCGTCGCGCCGCCGGTCCCCGCTGGGGCTCGCCGCGCTCGCCCTCGCCATGGTGACGGTGCTCGGGACCGCGCCCGCACCGGCCGCGACGG
>CAZCYE010000035.1:0-16227 GCA_964502775.1 uncultured Bifidobacteriaceae bacterium
GGCGGCCGCGGCGGCCGGGTCGATCGCCGGCGCCGCGCTCACCGCGAGCGGGTGGAGGCCGGCGGCAACCCGGACCGCGTCGTACACGACGGGGATGGGCTCGGCCGCCAAGTCCTGTACCAGGCGCACGATCGCGGCCTGGAGTTCGTCCATCGCCGGGTCCCCCGCGCGCCACGTGAAGGTGGCGCGCTCGTCGTCGTAGCCCACGAGGTACGCGTCGAGATCGGGGTGCCCCAGCAGCAGCGACCCCTCGGGCACGAGCAGCCGGATCGAGTATTGGATCGGGTCCACGTTGGCGACGAGGTCCTGCTCGGCGACGAAGTCGAGCAGTGCCCGCACGTGCTCGGCGCGAGTCCACGGCGTGAACGGCATCCACGACGGCCGCACCGCGATCCCGTGTTCGCGCAGCACCGCCACGGCGCGCGCTGCATCGCTAGCGGTGTGGCCCTTGTCGAGTCGCACCAACGTCTCGTCGTCCACGCACTCGAAGGCCGAGACCACGAAGAGGCACCCGGCATCGGTCATCTCCGCCCATCGGTGCTCGTGGCGCAGGACGTGCTCGACCTTGACGGTGCAGTCGAACGTCAGCTGGGGGTGGCGCTCGTGCACTGCGCGCACGACCCGGAGGGAGTGGTGCACCGCGTTGAAGAAGTCGGGATCGGCGAAGCTCAGGTGCTGCGCGCCGGCCGCCACGAGCTGGTCGACATCGGCGAGCACGACGTCGGCATCGACGATCCGGGTGCGGCCGTCGTAGACGACGGGAACGGGGCAATGCCGGCAGCGGTGGGCACAGCCATGACTGGTGGCGACCGCCCCCACGAGGTGCTCGTGGCCACCGGCGACCAGTCGCACATAGCGCTCGAGCGGTGGGAGCAGGTCGCGTCGGGGTGGCGCCGCGCCGCGGGTCCGGGCCTGGTGCCCCAGACGGACTGTCACGCCCGGCGTGCCGTTCGCCACCCATTCGGTGAGCCCGACATCGGTCTCACCCGCGATGCAGGTGTCGAACGCGTCCGAGAGCGTCAATGCGTACAGGCCGAAGCACGCGGTCGGGAGCTCGGGGCGCAGGGCGCGGACCTCGCGCACGGACGCGCGGGCGAGCCGGGCCGCAGTGTGCATCGGCACGGAGTACGCGACCCGGTCGGCCCAGTCCACCAGCTCCGGGTCCCACTCCTGCACCGAGCAATCGAGGCAACGCACATCGTGGCCGGAGGTCGTCAGCCGTGCCGCGGCGCTCGCCACCGTCAGCGGCTGATGACCGAGCTCGTAGCAAGCGAGGAGAAGCACACGCATGGTGCGCAGCGTAGGCGGGAATCGGCGTCACGCCTCGTGGTGAGCCTGCGGGGCGTCGATCTCGATCGTGAGGCGCGTGAACGCCACTCGCAGCGCCGACTCCACGTCGTGTGGAGTCGCGGCACGCGCGAACAGGAATCCGAGGTAGCGATCGCCTTCGGGAAGTGGCTGGATCACGCGGCCGCGCGGCACCGTGACCTCGAGCCCCTCGATCCCGGGCACGGCGCGCGCCTCGTCCTGGCCGTGGATGCCCCCGAAGACCCCCGCACGCGGGATCGGCAACATCATCACGCCCGACGCCGGCTGCCCGGCGCGTCCCTCGGGGCCCAGGTGTCCGAGTGGCCTTCCGAGCGCGTGGCGCAGGATGACCTCTTCGAGGCTGATCCCGGCCCCGAAGCGCAGCGTTCGTGCGCACAGGCCACCGATGGAGCGAGCAGCCACCTCGATCACCCACGCGCGTCCGGCGTGCACCCGCAACTCGGCGTGCACCGGTCCCTCGCGGAGCCCCAACGCGCGCGCCGCGTCGGCAGTGGCGCGCTCCACCACCCGCAGCGTCGCGGAGTCGAGGCGGGACGGCGTCACGTAGATGGTCTCCTCGAAGAACGGGCCTTCGAGGGGATCGGGCTTGTCGAACACGGCCAGCACCTGGAGCTCGGCGTCCACGAGGAGCGCCTCGACGGCAACCTCGTGTCCGGGTATGTACTCCTCCACCAGGAGCCGGCCACCGTCGGCGATGGCTGCAACCCGGGCCGCGGCGGCGACCGTGCTGATGCGGTCGTCGGCTCGGATCACCCCCCGGCTCGCGGCCAGCCCGACCGGCTTGACCACGCACGGGTACCCGATGTCGGGCGGTCGGCCGGGGTCGTCGAACGCCGCGTATCGGGGCTGGGAGACCTCGGACGCGGCGAGGGCGTTGCGCATGGCTTCTTTGTCGCGGGTGCGGCGCGCCGCCTCGGGGGGGTTGTGCGGGAACCCCAGTCGCTCGCCGGCGACGGCGGCCACCACGACGCCCTGGTCGTCGAGGGCGATCACCGCGTCGAGCGGCGTACGGGCGTGGAGCGCCTCGATCCGGGCTGTCGCCGCCTCGGGATCGTGCAGGGGAAGCGTCAGCGCCCGGTCGCCCATGGTCTCGGCGAGTGTCGGTGGCTCCTCGGACGCCACCACCACCCCCACGTCGAGCGCCCGCGCCGCGGCCATGAAATCGGATGCCCGATAGGTGGCGGTGGGGAGCAGGAGGAGGACGCGGGGCACCGGCCCTATGATGGCCCCGATGGATGAGGTGATGACGCCGGTGCTGACGGTGACCAACGAGGCCCGCGCCAAGATTCTCGAGGCCCGTGCGGATGAGACCGGACCCGAGTCGCTCGCGCTCTTCCTCGCGGTGAGCGGCGAGTCCGATGGTGCCTACACCTACTCGATGGAGTTCCGGCCGCTCGCCGACGCCGTGTTCGACGACCTGGTGCAGCGCCACGACGACCTGCCGGTCGTGATCGCCGCGGGCAGCATCGACCGGGTCACAGGGGCCACCCTCGACTTCACCGGCGTGGGCATGGTGATGCAGAACCCCAATCGGCCCGATCCCGCCTCCGCGGGCGACCGCCCGGCCGGCGACCTCTCCAGTCCCGTCGCCCAGTCCGTCCTGGGGATCCTCGAGACCCAGATCAATCCGTCCATCGCCGCCCACGGGGGGCGGGCCGACCTCGTGGCCGTGGAAGATGGCGTGGTCTACGTGCGGATGTCGGGTGGCTGCCAGGGCTGTGGCCTCGCGGGGGTGACGCTGAGTCAGGGCATCGAGGTGGCGATCCTCGAGGCGTTGCCCGAGCTCACCCGTGTGGTCGACGTCACCGACCACGCGTCGGGTGACAACCCCTACTACGAGGCGGCCAAGAAGTAGATCGTGGCGCCGGCCGGGCGAGCCACGCGGGCTCGGCGACGCGAATCGTCTACGCGAAGCGGCGGGCGTCGGCGCTGGCGTAGCGCGCCACGGCCGTGTCGGCCACGGCGTTGCGCTCGATGGCCTCCACCACTCCGAGGAGACGCGCCGCGGGAATGGCGCAGGTCATCTCGGTGACGGCCATCCCGGTTCGGACCCGGCTCAACGCACAGCCGACGCTGGCGGCCACCTCGCCCTGCTCCTTGGCGATGGCCACGATGTGGCACTGCGGCTTGCCCTCGATGCGCATCTCGGGCACTGCGTCGTGCAGCACCATCATCTGCCGGCCGTTGACGCGCAGCAGCACCACGTCGGGATCCACGGGAGTCTCGGCCAGCGGGCCGTAGGTGACGGCCCCGGGCTTCGTTCGCACCACCGGGATGTTGGGTACGGCGTCCATCGTCACCCAGCCGCTGCCGAGCAGCTCGGCCACGTCGGAGTTGCCCGCCACCTCGTCGAGGGTCTTGAACCCGTGCGTCATGGACCCGACCGAGCAGTTGGCGTGGTCCTCGGCCACGGTCGAGAAGGTCCGTTCGGTGGCGCGGATCCAGAACACGCACCCCGCCGGGACCCGACCGGTGCGCCCGTCGTCCGCGGCTTCGGGCATCGGGTCGTCGAACGGAGCGACGCCGCCCGGGGGGGTCTCGGAGAAGGTGATGGCAACGGGTGGCGCGCTGAGCACCAGTGATTCGGTGAGCGTTCCCGCGAGCCTGGGCCAGTCGTGTGACGTCATGTCCGTACCCTAATAGCGGCTCAGCCTCGAAGCGCCCGCAGCTTGGTGACCACCTCGCCGAACGCGGCGCAGAAGGCGTCGACGTCGGCATCGGTGGAGCTCCACCCCACGCTCGGACGCAATGAGCGCTCCGAGTCCACACCCATCGCCGCCAGCACCGGTGACGGCTCGAGCGCCTCACTCGAGCACGACGACCCCGAGTGCACCGAGATCCCACGCTGGTCGAGCCCGAGCAGCACGGGTTCGGCCTCCACTCCCTCGACGCCGAGACACACGAGGTGGGGGAGTCGGTGCTCGGGATCGCCGAGCTGGTGCACACCCTCCGTCGCCAGGGCGCCCGCGAGGAGCCGATCGCCGAGGCCGCGGGTGCGCGCGGCCTCTACCGCGAGAGCCGCGCCGCTGAGCTCGGCCGCGGCCGCGCCGAAGCCCACGATGGCCGCGATGTTCTCGATGCCGGCCCGTCGGGCGCGTTCCTGGTCACCGCCCACGACAAATGGGGGGATCCGCAACCCGCGGCGCACGAGCAGCGCGGCCGCGCCCTTGGGCCCGCCCAACTTGTGGGCCGTGATCGAGCACAGGTCGGCGTCGAGCGCCGCGAAGTCGAGTGCCTCGTAGCCCACGGAGGCGCATGCGTCCACGTGCACGAGCACACCCAGTGCCCGCGCCGCAGCCACGATCTCGGTGACCGGCTGGATGGTGCCCACCTCGTGGTTGGCGCTCTGCACCGACACGAGTGCCGTGTCGGTGTCGATGGCCGCCGTCATCCGGTCCACATCCACGCGCCCGAGCCGGTCCACACCCACGATGCGGGTGGGCGCGCCGCTCCGCGCGACGGAGGCGAGCACGGCCGAGTGCTCGACCGCGGTCGTCACGACGGCGCCCGGCCCGTGCCGAGCCAGGGCGCCCCAGACCGCCGCGTTGACGGCCTCGGTGCCCGACGCGGTGAAGACCACCTCGCGAGGGCGGGCACCGACCAGCGCGGCGACGCGCTCACGGGCGTCCTCGATCGCGACCCGCGTCATCCTGCCGTCGCTGTGGACACGGCCCGGGTCGGCATGGTGGTCGCGCAGGAACGGGAGCATCGCGTCCCATGCCGAAGCTCGCAGCGGGGACGACGAGGCGTGATCCAGGTAGATCCGATTCACCGTGCGATGCCGCGGATCCTGGCCTCGGCCGTCGTCCTCAGACGCGGGCAACGCAGTGGTCGTCGCCCTCTGGGCGGCTGGCCTCGAACCTCGGTGACGTCTCTCCATGGAGGCGGGCGAGCATGCCCCGGATCATCCCGCGATCGAGTGCGCACACCACGTGGGGGTAGCGCTGCGCGGTTTCCCCGAAGGGGCAGCACTCCGAGACGATCGACAGCTCGCTGCCCCGCGCCTCGGCATGGGCCGCGAACCCGTGCGCGGTGAGCGCGTCGGCCACCGCGCCCAGGGCGGCCCGAACCGAGCGGTGCCCGCCGCCCGGCTCCATGCGTGCCGCGATCGTCTGGCCGTACTCGTAGCCGACCTCGTCCGCGAGGGCCTCGGCCTGCCCGGCACCGAGCGCATCCAGTGCGCGCGCGAGCAGGCTCGACAGCACGTCGTCGTGGTGGAGCGGGAACGAGAGGGTCGTCTCCAGCGGGGCGGCGCGGTAACGCTTCGAGGGTCGACCCGCGGGGCGGCTCGCCTCGGGGTCCCGCGCACCGATGGCCACGATCAGATAGCCGGCGCTGGCGAGCTTGTCGAGGTGATGGCGAGCCACGTTGGAATGGAGCGAGAACCGCT
Organism: uncultured Bifidobacteriaceae bacterium; assembly: GCA_964502775.1. GTDB lineage: Bacteria > Actinomycetota > Acidimicrobiia > IMCC26256 > PALSA-555 > CAZCYE01. The sequence goes on from CAZCYE010000035.1 coordinate 5,720, forward strand.
CGGCCACTTCCGCCGCGGTCGCGCCGTCGGGCTGCTCGCGCACCGCCAGGTAGATCTCGCGCCGGGTCGGATCACCGAACGCGTTGGTGACGGCGGCGACGGCGGCGGTGAACTCGTCGTCGCTGAGCGGCCGATCGGCGCTGGTGTTCGCCGCGGCGCGGGAAGGATCCGGCATCACGCCCGGAAGGGAGGCCTCGGGAGGCACGGACGTATTCTACCTATGCCCGTAGTGGAAATCTCCCGGATCGGGACCCTGAGCCGTGGGAGCCTTGATGCCGCTCGAAGCCGCGATCCTCGAAGCAGTGCGAAGCGTGGAGGAGCCCGAGCTCCGGCTCTCGCTGGGCGAGTTGGGCGTGCTCACCGACGTGGTGGTGACCGACGCCGACGCCGTGGTACGCCTCGCCACGCCGTTCTCGGGGGAATGGGCTGGTCCCGAGCTGGCGCGACGAGTGGAGCGCGCCGCGGGCGCCGTCACGGGCGCGGGCCACGTCAGCGTCGAGTGCCGCCCGATGAACGACGCCGAGATGGCTGCCCTGGCCCGCGTCCTCAAGCGTGAGCCGCCGCCCAATCCGCTCGCGGTCGTGGACGCGAACCGGCCGGCACCGCCACGACCACGCACCAACCCGTTCACCGATGCGTCCACGCGAGTGCTGGCCGTGTCGTCGGGCAAGGGCGGCGTCGGCAAGTCGTCGGTCACCACCAACCTCTCCATCGCACTGGCGGCGCGCGGGCTCCGTGTGGCCGCGGTGGACGCTGACGTGTGGGGCTTCTCGATGCCTCGGATGCTCGGCATCGACCGTCCACCGGCGCTGATCGACGACGTGATCGTGCCGCCGTCTGCGCACGGGGTGCGTTTGGTGTCGATGGGGTTCTTCGCGCCCGAGGACCAAGCGGTCATCTGGCGGGGGCCGATGCTCCACAAGGCGCTCGAGCAGTTCCTCACTGACGTGTGGTGGGGTGATCTCGACTACCTCGTGATCGACATGCCCCCCGGTACGGGCGACGTTGCGCTGTCGATGGCGCAGTTCCTCCCGCACGCGGAGGTGATCGTGGTCACCACACCTCAGCCCGCGGCACAATCGGTGGCCCAGCGCGCGGCGGCGATGGCCCGGAAGGTGGAGCTGTCGGTGCTGGGTGTCATCGAGAACATGTCGTGGTTCATCGGTGACGACCAGCATCGTTACGAGCTGTTCGGGCAGGGCGGAGGCGCGGCGCTGGCCGAGGCCCTGGGCGTGCCGCTGTTGGGGCAGGTGCCGCTCGTGGCCGCGCTGCGAGAGGGTGGCGACACGGGCTCGCCCATCGTGGTGGACGACCCCGGCTCCGAGGTTGCCCAGGTGTTCCATCGCATCGCCGAGACGATCGCCTGATCGCCGACCAGGTACATTGCCCGCATGGAAGTGCGCATCGGTGTGATCCACACGCCGAAGGAGATCACCATCGAAGTCGACGGTGATCCCGACGACGTGGCCAAAGCCGTCGACCTCGCGCTCGGGCACGACGACCAGGTGCTCTGGCTCATGGATGTGAAGGGTCGCCGGGTGGGCGTCCCGGGCGCACGCGTCGCGTACGTCGAGATCGAGACCGACATCGACGCCAAGCGGGTGGGATTCGGCCCGTCCTAACCTTGGTCGCCCGGGGCCTGGTGGTCATGCCCTCGCTCACTCGGGTGCACAACCGGCCTGTTCGCATGATCGAGAGCACCGGTACGCTCGGACAGTGACCGTGGGCCTCGCTGCGCTCGCGCACGCCAATGCCGGTCTCGAAGGCTCGGCGCTGCGCCATGTCCAGCGATTGGTCGAATCGTGGCAACCGCTCGCCGACTTGTCGTTCTCCGACCTGTTGCTCCTTGCTCCCGTCGTGGGCTCCGACGGCCGGCAATTCGTGGTGCTCGCCCACGTGCGGCCGGTGACCGGACCCACGCTGTATGCCGGCGACCTGGTCGGCATGACCGTCTCCGCGCGGGCACGACCCCTGGTGGCCAGATCCTGGGCCGAGCACGAGATCGTGGGCGGGGACGTCGACGCGCTCGCCGGTCCGGGGCAGGCCCGGATCGAGTGCATCCCGCTGATGCTGGATGGACGCCCTATTGCGGTCGTCAGCAGGGAATCGAGCACGCCGCCGGGCCGGCGGGAGGGTGAGCTCGAGCGGGCCTACCAGGAGACCTTCGAGCGGCTCGCCCGCATGATGCTGGAGGGCACGTTCCCGTTCGATCGCGAGGAGATCGAGGCCGGTGAGGTGTCGGACGTGCCGCGGGTCACCGACGGGGTGATCCTGCTCGACGAGCTCCTCCGGATTCGGTTCACCAGTCCCAATGCCAACAGCTCACTGCACCGGCTGGGTGTGCACGCCTCCACGCAGGGTCGTTCGCTCGACGACATCGGGTTGCGCCAGACCGCGGCCAGTGAGGCGTTCCGGCGCCACGTGCCGGTGACCGAGGAGGTCGATCGGTCCGACACCTCGATGCTCGTTCACGCGGTGCCACTGATGGAGCACGGCCGCCCAACGGGCGCGGTGATCCTGGTGCGCGACGTGACCGATCTTCGGCGCCGGGATCGAATCCTGGTATCGAAGGACGCCACGATCCGCGAGATCCACCATCGGGTCAAGAACAACCTCCAGACGATCGCCGCGCTCCTCCGCCTGCAGAGCCGCCGGCTGGGGTCGGCCGAGGCCCAGGCGGCGATCGAGGAATCGGAGCGTCGGATCCGCTCGATTGCCATCGTCCACGAGACGTTGGCCCGCCATGTCACCGACACGGTGTCCTTCGACGAGATCATCGGACCGCTGGTCCGGGTCGTGGAGGAGACGGTGTCCACACCCGAGCTCCGGTTGCGCTTCCAGGTCGAGGGCAACGCGGGCGAGGTTCCCGGTGACGTGGCGACACCGCTGGCCGTGGTGCTCAACGAGCTGATGCAGAACGCCGTCGACCACGCCTTCGCGGCGCCGGGGTTCGCCGGCGGCGAGGGCTGTGTGCTCCTGCGGCTGAAGCGATCCGCCGACGAGCTCGAGATCGACGTGGTGGATGACGGCGTCGGGCTGCCGCCGAGGTTCTCGCTCGAGCGCTCCGGCGGTCTCGGGCTCTCGATCGTGCAGACCCTCGTGACCAGTGAGCTCGGTGGGTCGATCGAGATGTACGACGATCATGGCGCCCGCGTGCACCTGCGCATCCCCCTCGCGAGCGATGTCGAGAAGGACGTCGAGAAGGGGGAGGACGCCCGGACTGGTGATGGGGCCGGGGTCTAGACGCGAGCGTTCCGGCGCGTCAGAACACGAGGCGTTGGCTGGTCAGCCACGACTTGCGGAGCTTGCGGCGCTCCTCTTCGGTCGTGCCACCCCAGATGCCGGCCTCCTGGTTGGTGGCCAGCGCGAAGTCGAGGCATTCGTCGCTCACCTGGCACGCCGTGCAGATCCGACGCGCGGTCGCGATCTGCTCGAGTGCTGTCCCCGTGGTGCCGATCGGGAAGAAGACGTCGGGATCGGAGTCGCGGCACGCCGACCGGTCTCGCCACGCGTCGACATCCCAGTCGTGCGTCCGGATCCACGTCAGCGCCACGGCCCTACTCCTTCGTGCCCGGTCGGCTCCGGCGCAACCGCGGTATCTCGAGTGGCGCAGGGTCGCCGATGTTGCTTCCTCGGGCGATCCCCTCGAGGAGTTGGCAGCCTATGCGGCACCTTGCGGCGTGACAAGGGGTCGCCGTTGGCGGATCGGCCGCCCATAGCATCGGGGCTGTGCCCGTGCCCCAGGTGCTCGCCCACCGGGGAGCGAACCGCCGAGCACCCGAGAACACCCTCGAGGCCTTCAGGATCGCGTTGGCGCTCGGTGCTGACGGGGTGGAGCTCGACGTGCATGCCAGCGCCGACGGCGTCCTGATGGTCCACCACGCGGCCACCGTGCGAGACCTGGGTGCCATGGGGGAGCACCCGTTCGCGGCCATCCGGTCGGCTCGACCCGACGTTCCCACCCTTACCGAGGTGCTCGACCTGTGCACCGGCGCGCTCCTCAACATCGAGATCAAGTCGCTCTCGGCATCGCCGGCCACGGGGGAGCGTGTGGCGTCGTTGGTGGTGGAGCTCCTCACGACGCGCGGCGCCATCGACCGCGTCGTGGTCTCGTCATTCGACGTCAATGCCGTCGATCGCGTGCGCGCCCTCGACGCGCGGCTCCCCACCGCAGTGTTGACCCCGTGGGGCTCCAACCCCGTCGTCGCACTCGCGGGGGTCGCCGATCGCGGCCATGGGGCGCTCCACCCCCACGCGGCTTCGGTATGGGCGGCAGACCCGGATCAGGTGATGAGCGACGCGCGGCGTCTCGGTATCGCACTCCGTCCGTGGACGGTCAACGACGCGAACGAGATCGCCGACTTTGCGTCGATGGGGGTTGACGCGATCCTGACCGATGTTCCAGAGCTGGCGCTCGCAACGCTCGGGCGCGGCGGTTCGGGTTGACGGGAAACACCAACGCCAGGGCATCGGGCTCGTACCGCACCTCGAGCCCGTCCGTCTCGCCCAGGTAGTCGCCGTCCACCTGCCACTCGAATGGCTCGTCGTGCGCCACGAACTGCAAGGTCTCGAGGTCGGCGAGCTGTACGACGCTGCGCGACTGGTCGTCGAGGCGATGCCCACCCGCCATCGCGGAGAGCGCTGCCGGACCCAGCGCGCCCACCCGGAGCTGGAGGAACAGCGTGAGGCTCAGCGCTCGGTCGAGGCCGGCGTTGCGGGTGACGATCAGCGGCCGGGGGCCGAAGTACGTGTAGGGCGTCTGGTTGGAGACGATGGCATACGAGCCGTCACCGATCACATCGTCGTTGCGGTGGTCATGGATCACTCGGAACAGCGCTCGGCGGCGATCGATTCCACGTATGAACGTGGTCACCGCGGTCACCGCGAACATCGGATGCGCGACCCAGCGCTTGAGTCGCTGGTGACGCTCGACCCGGGAGATCACCCTCGCATCGAAGCCCACGCCGAGATGGAACAGGAAGGGACGCCCGTTCGCGGTACCCACACCGATCCGCTTGATCGAGCGCTCGGCGAGCGAGGCGGTCAGCTGCGCGGTGGCGGTCCCGATCCGGTTCGACACGCCGATGCTGCGCGCGAAGACGTTGGTGGAGCCACCGGGCAGCGCCGCCAGCGCGGCCCTCGTGCCCATGATGCCCGTGGCCGCCTCGTTGAGGGTGCCGTCACCCGCGGCCACGACGACCGCTTCGGCGCCGGTCCCCGCCGCGTCCCGAGCCAGCTCCACGGCGTGGCCGCGGGCCTCGGTGTGGGCCACCTCGACCTCGTGGTGCTGCGAGAGGCTTCGCTCGATCTCGCGGGCGCGCCGCCTGGTCATCGACGACGCCCGGGGGTTGATGATCAGCAGCACGTGCACGGCGGGGCAGGATACGCCCATGGCCCGGGGTGAGTCGCTGGCGAAGCTCGGCGATTCGATCGTGACGTGCCGGGCCTGCCCCCGTCTGGTGCAGTGGCGGGAGCAGGTGGCGCGGGACAAGCGCGCGGCATTCCGCGACCAGGAGTACTGGGCCCGGCCGGTGCCCGGCTTCGGCGACCCTCGCGCCTCGCTCCTCGTGCTGGGGCTCGCCCCGGCTGCCCACGGCGGCAACCGGACCGGTCGGGTGTTCACGGGTGACCGGTCGGGCGACTGGTTGTTCGCCGCCCTGTACCGCGCCGGCTATGCCAACCAGCCCACGTCCACCGGCCCGGCGGATGGGCTCGCGCTGCACGGTGCCTACGTCGCGGCGGCGGTCCGCTGCGCGCCACCGCAGAATCGCCCGAGCCCGACCGAGCGCGATCGCTGCCGTCCGTTCCTCGTGCGCGAGCTCGAGCTCCTCGACGGCGTCGGGGTGATCGTCGCGCTCGGTGGCTTCGCGTACGAGGCGCTGTGGCGGACGCTGGCGGAGCAGGGGGTCGCATTGCCACGCCCCCGACCGCGGTTCGCCCACGGTCTCGAGGTGCCGACGCCGCGGGCGACCGTGGTGTGCTCGTATCACCCGAGCCAGCAGAACACCTTCACGGGCCGGCTCACCGAAACGATGTTGGACGACATCTTCCGGCGCGCGCGTGCCCTCACCGGTGGGCGACTCACACGAGCGCGAGCACCTCGGTGACGGCGTAGACGATCGCGACCGCACCGAGCACCACGGCCACGAGGAGCCGGAGCGTGCGCTCGGCGATACCGATCGTGATGCGCGCGCCCAGCTGTGCGCCAGGAACAATGCCCGCAGCGAGCGGCAAGGCGTAGGCCCACTCGATGTGGCCGAGCGCGGCGTGGCTGATCGTGCCCGGCACTGCGAGGATGCCCACGCACGCGAGCGACGTGGCCAACGCCACCTTGAGGGGCATCCGGAGCCATCCCGTGAACAAGGGCACCATCAGGACCCCACCGCCCACACCGAGCAGCCCGCTGAGCCCACCCGCCAGGAGCCCGGTGACCGCCAGCCGGCCGGGCGGGAGCGGCACCCCATCCATCGTGTCGGGCGCGTTAGGTGTTCGCACCACGGTCTCGGCGTCGGTCTCGGCCACGACGGGGGCCGGCACGCTCGCCGAGCGAGCGATGCGGACGGCCGTGAACGCGAGGATGGCCGCGATCGCGATGGTCAGCACGCGTGCATCGGGGATGGCGTTGGCCGCGAAGGCGCCTCCCACCGACGTGGCGATCCCGCAGCCTCCCGTCCATGCGACCGCGCGTCCGACGATCAGTCCTTCACGCCGATAGCGCAGGCTCCCACTGAGCGCGCCCGGGATGATCGACGGGAGTGTGGAACCCACCGCGATCCGAGGCGATGCCCCCAGCGCTCGCAGCACCGGGTTGGACACGATCGCGCCCCCGATGCCGAACATGCCCGACAGCACCCCGGTGCCCACGCCCGCCACCATCGTCAGGATGATTTGCCACCACTCGGGCACGACGTCGGAGGCTAGCCTTCGCAGCGTGAGGAGTTCGGTGGTGTTGCGCGGCATGTACGTGCCGTTGATCACGCCGTACGCGTCCGACGGCTCTGTCGCCCTGGAATCGGTCGCACGTCTCGCGGCCGAATGCCTCGACGCCGGCGCGGCGGGGATCGTCGCCCTCGGAACCACCGGCGAGGCGCCAATGCTCGACGACGCCGAGCAGCAGGCGGTGGTCGACGCGTGCGCCCCCGTGTGCTCCGAGCGGGGTGCGCACCTGGTGATCGGCGCCGGTACCGCGTCTACGAGCGCGACGATCGGCAAGGTCCGTGCGCTCGCGGATCGACCCGAGGTGACCGCGGTGCTGTGCGTGGTGCCGTACTACGTGCGCCCGAGCCAGGACGGCATCGTCGCTCACTTCGAGGCCGTCGCCGCCGCGAGCCCTGCTCCTGTCGTCGTCTACAACATCCCGGCGCGCACTGGCAGGCTGCTCGAGCCGGACGGCCTGCTCCGACTCGCCGCGCTCGATGGGATCGTGGGCGTCAAGCAGGCGACGGGGACGCTCGACGAGGGAACGCTCCGGGTTGTCGCCGAGGCCCCCCCCGGGTTCTCGGTGCTCGGGGGCGATGACTCGTTCCTGTTCCCCCTCACCCTGCTCGGAGGTGCGGGAGCAATCGCCGCCGGCGCGCACGTCTGCACCCGGCGGTTCGTGGAGATGATCGAGTGTGGGCTCGCAGCCAAGGTGGAGGAGGGCCGCGCCCACCACGATGCGCTGCTCCCCGTCGTCCGGGCGTGCTTCGCCGAGCCCAACCCGTCGGTGTTCAAGGCGGTGCTGCACGCCCAGGGCCGTATCCCCACGCCCGATGTGCGGCTCCCGTTGGTCAACGCATCGCCCCAATCATTGCAGCGTGCGCTCGACGCCATCTCAGAGGCGGGCGGCTAGACCGACGCTTCTCAGAAGTTGCGCAGCAGCTCGGCGACGTGGAACGCGAGGTCCAGTGACTGGCGCGCGTTGAGGCGAGGGTCGCACATGGTCTCGTAGCGGCGCTCGAGGTGCTCATCGAGGACCTCCTCAGAGCCACCGAGACACTCGGTCACGTCCTCGCCCGTGAGCTCCACGTGCACGCCTCCCGGCACGACTTCCGCACGCTCGCAGGCCCCGAAGAACCCATGCAGCTCGCCGAGCACGTCGTCGAAGCGGCGCGTCTTGTAGCCGCTCGCGTGGACGAAGGTGTTGCCGTGCATGGGGTCGCAGGCCCACACCACGGGATGGCCCGCCACCTTGGTGGCTTGGAGCAGCGGCGGGAGCGCGTCCTGCACGCGCTCGACACCCATGCGGGCGAACAGCACGAGGCGACCGGGCGTGCGGCCCGGATCGAGCCGTGCACAGAGTCCCCGCACCTCGTCGGGCGTCGTGTCGGGGCCGACCTTCACACCGACCGGATTGTGCACGCCGGAGAGGAACTCCACGTGCGCGCCGCCGAGCTGACGGGTGCGCTCACCGATCCAGAGCAGGTGCGCGGAGCAGTCGTACCAGTCGCCGGTCAGGCTGTCGCGTCGCGTGAGCGCCTCCTCGTAGCCGAGGAGGAGCGCCTCGTGGGCGGTGTACACGTCCACTTGGCGCAACAGCAGCTCGGCATCGAGGTCGATGCCGCAGGCCCGCATGAACCTCAAGGCGCGGTCGATCTCGGCCGCGAGCGCCTCGTAACGCCGGCCTTCGGGGCTGGCGGCCACGAACTCCTGATTCCAAGCGTGGGCCTGCGCGAGATCGGCGAAGCCCCCCTTGGCGAACGCGCGCAGCAGGTTCAGCGTCGCGGCCGACTGGTGATAGGCGCGAAGCAGCCGGGACGGATCGGGCCGGCGCGCCACGGCGTCGAACGCGAAGTCGTTCACCGTGTCGCCTCGGTACGAAGGCAACTCGAGTTCTTCTCGGGTCTCGGTGGGTGACGAGCGCGGCTTGGCGAACTGGCCGGCCATCCGGCCGATCTTGATCGTCGGCACGCCACCGCCGTAGGTGAGCACCACCGACATCTGGAGCATCACGCGCAATTTGTCGCGGATGGCATCGGCCGTGAACCCGTGGAACGACTCGGCGCAGTCACCGGCGACGAGCAGGAACGCCTCTCCTGCTTGGGCCTGGGCCAACGACTGGGTCAGCGTTCGGGCCTCGCCCGCGAAGACCAGGGGCGGAACCGTGCGCAGCTCGTCGAGTGCGCGTTCGAGCGCGGTGGGATCGGGCCAATCCGGCTGCTGCACCGCGGTGCGCTGTCGCCAGCTGTCGGGCGTCCAGGGATGCGCGAAGAGCTCGGTGGCTTCGGCGCTGGTCATGGCCTAGAGGTATCCGCTCGGTGTGTCGGGCCCAGGCCCGCCGTCGGGTCCGGCTTCGAGCGGCCGTCGGCGGCGCATCTCGTCGAACTGGGACTGGGCGATGGTCTGCTGGGTGAACATCGTCGCTTGGATTCCGTGGAACAGGCCCTCGAGCCAGCCCACCAGCTGGGCCTGCGCCAGGCGCAGCTCCGATTCGGTCGCGTCCCCGGTGAGTGGCAGGACCACCTCCTCGAGCTCGTGTTGCAGCTCGGGTGACAGCACGCTCTCGAGCTCGGTCAGGGAGCGCTCGTGGATCTCGCGCAAGCGGCGCCGTCCGGCATCGTCGAGCGGTGCTCGGCGCACCTCCTCGAGCATCGTTCGCACCATCGAGGCGATTCGGATGAGCTTCGTGGGGCGGGTGATCTGCTCGCCGTCGCCATCACCGCCCTCGGGCGACCCGGGTGAGGGCATGACGATCTCCGGCTGGACGCGCTCACGCTGCTCCTCGGCGGGAGTGCTGGGATCCACAGAGCCTCCGTGGGTCGTTCGCATCGGGTGTCGGTAGGGGACCAATGGCTCGGCGGGCGGGCCGTCCCGTGTCGCCGCTCACACCGTGCCGGAGCCCAGGATAGGGAGCGCGGGGCTCGGCGGTGGCCACGTTTGAGACCCTGGGGTGGCGAGCACCCAATAGAGGCGAGCACCCAATAGAGAGGGGGGCGGGGGCATTCTCCCCTCGGGTCCGATCGCCTCCGCGGGCTCGACGGTTGCGCGGCCCATGTCAGCCTGCACGTGCGCGGCATCGAGATAGCGTCGAGCGTCCCCTCCATCCCCCCCGAGGTGGTCCCGTGCTCAAGTCGATCGCTCGGATCATGTCGTGATCCTGAGGTGAGAGTCGCATGACCCTCGTCGTCGAGCGTGCGTGTCCGGTGCTCACGTGCTTCGTGGCGGCATGGAACGGCGCGCTCTCCGACGCTGATCGTCCACGGCTCGAGCCGTACACCCCGCGCCTGGTCGGGACGCGCTCCACTCCCCAGGTGGAGGCGGCTCGCTCGTGGATGGCGTGTGACTGGCTGGTCCGCACCTTCACGGTCACCTGGCTCCGCCGCGCCGGGCTCGCCGACCATGCGGATGCGCTCGCGGCGCTTCCCGAGCTCACGTCGACGGAGCTGGTGAGCTCGGCGCTTCCCACGATGGATGAGGCGCGGGCATCGGCGGGCACCGCCTGGGCTGCCGCCCGCACCACCGCCTGGATCGCCCGCGGCCCTTCGGTCGTCGCGGCCTATGGCGCCGGGGTGGGCGCGGCCCTCGGCCGG
>CAZCYE010000036.1:0-16060 GCA_964502775.1 uncultured Bifidobacteriaceae bacterium
TCGCCGCCGCGGCCCGCCGGTCGGGCCGCGCGCCCGGCGACGTGGTGCTCGTGGGCGCCACGAAAGGGGTCGAGGCGGGGCGCATCCGGGCCGCGGCCCTCGCGGGGCTGGCGGACGTGGGGGAGAACCGGGCCCAGGAGCTGCTCGCCAAGGCCGAGGCCCTGGCCGGCGGCAGCGACGACAGGGACGGCGACGGCGGCGACCAGGCTGCGCTGCGCTGGCACTTCCTCGGTGCGCTCCAGCGCAACAAGGTTGCGTCCCTGGCCCGGTGGGTGCAGTGCTGGCAGGCGGTCGACCGCGTGCGCATCGGTGAGCAGATCGCGCGCCATGCCCCGGGTGCACGGGTGCTCATCGAGGTGAACCTGGCCGGTGAGCCGACCAAGGCCGGCTGCGCACCGACGGAGCTCGACGCGCTCGCCGATGCGCTCCGACGGATGGACCTGGACGTGGCCGGCCTCATGGCCGTGCCCCCGGTCGGGGAGGATCCCCGCCGGCGCTTCGCGGAGCTGCGCGAGCTGGGCCGGCGCCTCGGCGTGGCCGAGCTGTCCATGGGGATGTCCGCCGACTTCGAGGTGGCGATCGAGGAAGGCGCGACCATCGTGCGGGTGGGGCGGGCGCTGTTCGGTGCTCGGACCGAGCGGGGCTCGCGCACCGCCTGATCCCACCTCCGGCTTCCTGGTCGCGTCTCGCTGCTCGCCGGGATACCCACCTCCATGGCTCGCTCACTGCGGGTCGGGGTACCCGCCCCGCGGGCGTTCGCTCGCGATCGCCGCCTGCCCGCATCGCCGCCCGTCCCGTCGCCCCACCTGGCCCCCGGTCGCAAGCCGCGCCATTCCGACAGCGTGGCGGTAGTGTGGATCGCCGGGAGGGCGTGCTCCGCAGCACGCGATCACTTGGCCTCGCTCTGGCGCCGCGCAATGGTCTACCTGGGGCTCCAGGACGACGAAGAGTACGGCTATGACCAGTACTCCGAGTACGACCACGATTCGTACGCCGAACCGGGGCTCGGCGCGCCCGACGGTCGCCGAGTGCAGGGCCCTGATCTCGGCAACGGCGCCCCGCGTCCGGCGCGACCCGAGCACCGTGACGGCCGTGATGGCCGTGACCCCCGGACCCTCAAGGAGCCCCGTGGCCCGGGGGCGCCGGTGGGCTACGGGGATGCGGCCGTGCGGGCACTCCCGCGTGACGAGCCGCCGTCGGCTGTGTCCGTCCAGCGGCCCGCTGTGGTCCGCACGGTTGCCACCAGCGCGGCGAAGGTCCACGTCGTCGAGCCGCGAGGTTTCAACGACGCCCAGGAGATCGGCGACCGGGTCAAGTCGAACCAGGCCGTGATCCTCAACCTCCAGAGCAGCCCTCGGGACCTGCAGCGGCGCCTCATCGATTTCTCCAGTGGCCTTGCGTACGCGGCCGGGGGCTCCATGTCGCGGGTCGCGGACTCGGTGTTCCTCCTCACGCCGGTGAACGTGGAGCTGTCAGAGGAAGAGAAGGATCGCCTCGAGGCTCGTGGCCTGTACCGGCGCTGATCACGCAATGCGGCACTGACATCTGATGCAGGTCCTGTGCGCACTGATCACGGTGTTCATCGTCATGCTCGTCGCGCGAGCGATGCTCTCGTGGTTCCCGGTGCGCCCGGGCACCCCCGCCGCACAGATCGCCGGCGTGCTCTACACGGCGACGGAATGGGCGCTGCGCCCGCTTCGGCAGGTGATCCCGCCCGTGGGCATGTTCGACCTCTCGTTCTTCATCCTGGTGTTCGGCCTCTTCATCATCCGCAACAACGTGCTGGACTGTTGAGCCCCGCCGCCCCCGAGTCGTAGGCCGAGTCGAGGGGCCCCCGATGGAGGTACGTCGCTAGCATGGGCGGCCATGGCCCCGACTGACGTCACTCCCCAAGAGCTACGCGACCTCGAGATCCGCGAGGCGTGGCGCGGATACCACCGCGACGACGTGGACGAGCTCCTCGAGCGCGCCGCGGCGACGATCGAGCACCTCGTCGAGCAGGCGCGTCAGCTCCAGATTCAGCTCACACGGGCACCGGGTCCCCAGGCGCGTCCACCCGCGCCCGAGCGACTGGGCGCCGACTCCGACACCGAGGTGATCCAGCGCACGCTGCTCCTCGCCCAGCGCGCGGCCGACGAGGCCGTCGCCGAGGCCAAAGCGCAGGCCGCGGCGCTCGTGGCGGAATCGGAGCAGCGGGCCGGGGCCCTCGTGAGCGAGGCCGAGGCCCGGGCCCGGGCGATCGGCGAGAGCGAGCGCCAGCGGCTCGACATCGAGATCGCGCAGCTCGCCGCGACGCGGGAAGCGCTCAGCGTCGATGTCGAGGCGCTCGAACGCTTCAAGAGCGGCTACCGCGAGCGGTTGCACATGGCGATCGAGGCCGAGTTGGAGACGCTGACGGCGATCGGGATGGACGCGAGCGAACGTCCGTCCCTCCACGAGGTCGAGATGCCCCTACCGCGGTCCGCGCCCGCTCCGGCTCCTGCTCCCGTCCGCCCGACCGCGGCTGCGCCGGCGCGAGCCACCACGCCCGAGCCGCCGTCGTGGTCGGCGTCCTCGGAGGCGGGGACCGCGATGCCTGATGCCGAGAGCACCGACAGCACCGACATCGCCGATCTCGCCGATGCCACCGAAGCGGCGCCGGTGCTCCGCATCGACGCCACGCCGGCCCGCGCCGACATGCCTCCGGCGAGTGGTCCGGGGCGCGGTCCCGATGAGCTGAGTCCCGAGCCGCCCGGCGGTTGGAGCGACGCGCCCACGGCGGCGGTCGTCGAGCACCCCGAGCCCGACGACACCGACGGAGCCAGCGCCGGGGACGACAGCCTCGACGACGACGCCTTCTTCGCGTCACTGCGCGAGGCGGTGCGCGACGACGCCCCCCTCGGGGGTGAAGAGACGGGCGAGCACTTCTTCGAGCGCGAGCGGCCCGAGGATCAGCGCCGCTTGTTTCGCCGCCGCCGGGAGGGGTAGGCGCAGCTCAGAGCCGGTCGATGGTCGCGGCGGCCTCTACGCCGTCGAGCTCCAGGACCGAACGGTGGTCGGGCGCGCTTGGCGCGCCCGGGTCGTCCGCACCGTGGGTCGTCCAGTCGATCGCCAGCACCTCGGATGCGATCCAGTCCTGGTGACGCCGTGCCGCCCCCGCGATCGGCTCCGGTGCCCACAGCACCACGCGGATGCGATCGGCGAGGTCGAACCCCTTGGCCTTGCGTAGATCGTTGAGTCCGTGCACGAGCTCGCGGGCGTAGCCCTCGAGGCGCAGGTCGTCGTCGAGCGTCGTCTCGAGCGCGACCGCGATACCGGCGTCCTGGGCCACCACGAGCTCCTCGTGGGCCCGGGCGCGCAGCTCGACCTCGTCGGCGCCCAGCTCGACGACTTCCCCGCCGCCCAAGTCGAGGCGGAACCCGTGGCCCTCGTCGAGAGCGCGCCGCACGGCGTGCACGTCCACGGTCTCGAGCGCCGCCTTGACCCGGGGCATGGCGGGTCCGAGCTTGGGGCCCAGCAGGCGGAAGTTGGGCAACACCGCGTAGTCCACCAGTCCCTCGAGGTCGTACACCACCTCCACGTGCTTGACGTTGAGCTCGTCCGCGATCTCGGCCACGACGTCGTCGTCCAACGAGCGCGTGGCCGGGACGAGCGCGAAGGCGCGCGGCAGCGGTTGGCGGACCTTGATGCCCGCCTCGGCGCGGGCCGCCCGACCGAGCGTGACGAGGCGGCGGGCGAGGGTCATCGCGTCCTCGAGGTCCAGGTCGCGCGCGCCCGGGTCCGCCGAGGGCCAGTCCGCCAGGTGAACCGACTCCGTGCCCCCCGTGACGACGCGGTGCACCTCGTCGGCGGTGAACGGGCAGAACGGGGCGAGCAGGAGCGACACGGTGGTGAGGCACTCGTGGAGCGTCGAGTGGGCCGACGGGTCCGAGGCCTTCCAGAATCGCGAACGCGAGCGGCGCACGTACCAGTTCGACACGTCGTCGACGAGGGCCTCGATCGCCTGCGCGCTGCGCAGCGCATCGAACTCGTCGAGCGCGCTGGTCACCGCCTCGATCGTGGCGTGCAACCGTGACCGGACCCAACGATCGAGGACGTGCTCGCCGCGTTCGCTGCTGTCCGCCCCGGGGTGCCAACCGTCCAGGTTGGCGTAGGTCACGAAGAAGTACAGCGTGTTCCACAGCGTCACGAGCAACCGCCGGGTGGCCTCGTCGATGGCTTGGGTGTCCACGCGCCGGTTGGTCCAGGGCGAGCCGGCGGAGAAGAAGTACCACCGCAACGCGTCGGCGCCCTGAGAGTTCAAGATGACCCAGGGGTCGACGACGTTGCCCCTCGACTTCGACATCTTGTGCCCGTCGCGGTCAACGATGAGCGCGAGGCACACGACGTTCCGGTACGGCGCGCGGCCGAACACCAGCGTGTTCACTGCGAGCAGCGAGTAGAACCAGCCGCGCGTCTGGTCGATCGCCTCGCACACGAAGTCGGCGGGGAATCGACGATCGAAGTCGGTAGTGCCCTCGAAGGGGTAGTGGAACTGCGACGCCGGAACCGCACCGGAGTCGAACCAAGCGTCCAGTACGGGCGCCACTCGGCGTGCCGCGCCGGCACAGGCTCCACAGCTGATCACGACGTCATCGATGTCGGGCCGGTGCAGGTCGAGATCCCCGAGGTCTCGGCCCGCCAGCTCGGCGAGCTCGGCGACCGATCCCACGCAGCGATCCTGGCCGCACGATTCGCAGCGCCACACCGGCAGCGGCGTGCCCCAGAACCGATCGCGTGAGAGGGCCCAGTCGACGTTGTTGGCGAGCCAGTCCCCGAACCGACCGTGCTTGATGTGGCGAGGGTGCCAATCGACGGATTCGTTCTGGGCCAGGAGCTCGTCGCGATGTTCGGACGTGCGCGCGAACCACGTGGGCTTCGCCCAGTAGATCAGTGGTGTGGCGCAGCGCCAGCAGTGGGGGTAGGAGTGCGTGTGGTCGACGACGGCGAAGAGCCGCCCGGTGGCCGCGAGCTCGTCGATGATCCGGGCGTCGGCGTCCTTGACGAACTCCCCGGCGTAGAGGGGGACCGAGTCGTCGAAGCGACCCGTGGCATCGACCGGGTTGAGGACACCGAGGTGCTCACGCTCGGCGACCTCACGGTCGACCTCGCCGAAGGCAGGCGCGAGGTGCACGATGCCGGTCCCCTCGTCAAGGCTCACGAAGTCAGCGGCTACGACTCGGGGCGCGCCGGCCGGGAGCTTGAGGTGCTCGAGGGGCCGCTCGTACACGGCGCCGACGAGCTCGGCTGCACTCACGTCGGCCACGATCTTCCCCGTGTCACCGAGCACCGCGTCGAGCCGGGCCGCGGCGATCACCACGTCACGTTCGCCCGCCCCGAGGCGCGCCCGCACGTAGCGGATCTCGGGGCCGACCGCGACCGCGACGTTCGACACGAGAGTCCACGGCGTCGTGGTCCAAACGAGCAGGTCGTGATCGCGATCGGCGAGCGGGAACCGCACGTACACCGAGGGCTCGGTCACGTCGGCATAGCCCTGGGCGACCTCGTGGCTCGACAGCGCGGTCCCGCAACGACCGCAGTAGGGGACGACCTTGTTGCCTTCGTAGATCAGGTCCTTGTCCCAGAGCTGCTTGATGTGCCACCAGACGCTCTCGATGTACTCGTTGGAGAGGGTCCAGAAGGGGTCGGTCGTGTCGAGCCACACGCCAATTCGGGTCGTGAGCGCCGTCCACTCCTCGACGTAACGGTGCACGGATTCCCGGCATCGACGGTTGAACTCGGCGATCCCGAACTCCTCGATCTGCTGCTTGCCGGAGAAGCCGAGCTCCTTCTCGACCTCGAGCTCGACCGGGAGCCCGTGACAGTCCCACCCCCCCTTGCGGGCGACGTGCCGTCCTCGCATCGTGTGGTAACGGGGGTAGAGATCCTTGAACGCCCGCATCCACGCGGAGCCGAGGTGAGGGTGGCCGTTGGCGGTGGGGGGACCCTCGTAGAACACCCACTCGGGTGCACCTTCCCGGCGTCGGAGGCTCTCGCCGAAGACGTCGCGGTCTGCCCATCGTCGAAGCACTCGCTCCTCGAGCGCGACGAGATCGAGGTCGTTCTCGACGGGTTCGAACGGCATCGTGGGGAGCGTATCGTGACGGGTTCGGGATCCCGGTTGGCGAAACGGAGCACGATGTCCGAGGTGACTGACCTCTTCACGGTCGACGACGACGGCGCGTTGCTCGCCGTCCACGTGCAGCCCGGCGCAGGTCGGAGCGCGGTGGTGGGTCGGCACGGCAGCTCGCTCAAGGTGCGGGTAGCGGCACCACCCGTCGACGATCGGGCCAACGAGGCAACGCGGGAGCTGTTGGCCGCGGAGCTCGGTGTGACGTCGGCCGACCTGGAGATCACCTCCGGCGCCCGATCGCGGATGAAGCGCGTCCGGATCAAGGGCCTCGATTCCGACGAGCTCGAGGCCCGACTGCGCCGCGTGCTCGCGGAGGCGTCGGCCTCACCCGGCCCCCGCGGGCGTCGCATCCCGGACTGAGGCGTCTCGGGGCCGGTCGGGCCGGCCACCAGGCGTTGGAGCGCGCCGGACCTGGCGCTGTACGCTCCTGCGCTCTTTCGGGGGTCGTTCGGGCCCGCGATGCCAAGGAGATGGGCATGGCCGCGGCGGGACCCAAGAAGGCATCGCCGCGTCGTCGGGTGGCGCCCAAGGCCGTCACGCCGAAGCCGCTCGCCGCGCCCGTGTCGAAGGCCCCGTCCAAGGCCACCACGAAGGCGCCGGGGCGCCGGGGCTTGGTGAGCAGGGTCTTGGCCCGGAAGGGCTCGGCCCGGAAGGGCTCGGCGGCGAAGACCCCGGTCACGAAGGGCACGGCGAAGGGCCCGGGGCGCAGGGCTTCGGTGAAGGCGACCAAGGCGACCAAGGCGACCAGAGCGACGAAGGCTCCTAAGGCGACGAAGGCACCGAGGGCGACGAAGGCACCGAGGGCGACGAAGGCACCGAGGGCGACGAAGGCACCGAGGGCGACGAAGGCTCCCAAGGTGGCGACAGCGAGCACGTCGACCCCGGCGATCAGGCCGACCAGGGCGACCGGGACGAAGGGGACCAAGGCGGGTACGACCCCGGCCCGGACCTCGACCCGGGGCAAGTCCACCGTCGTGTGCCCACTGTCGGGGTTCGAGGTCACGCCGGGCGCGCCCACGCTCTCGTCCCGCACACTCGATCGCCTCCGCCGCAAGCTGGTGGAGGAGAAGGCGCGGCTGTTGCACCAGGCCGACGAGCTCTCGGCCGAGGCCGAGCAGCTGGCGCGCGAGCGCGAGGGGGGCGACACCCAGTTCGACGAGGAGTCGGGCGAGGGCGACACGATGAACGTCGAGCGGGAGCGCGACCTGCTCCTGTCCGCGTCGGCCCGTCAGGTGGTCGACGAGATCGACGTGGCGCTCGACCTCATCAAGCGGGGCCGGTACGGGGTGTGCAAGCCGGCCGGGCGCAAGCTCTCCCTCGAGCGCCTCGAAGCGATTCCCTGGGCTCAGGTGTGCGTCGACTGCAAGGCGCGAGCCGAGCGCCGGCGCTGAGCGTGGCCGGAGCCGGGCGAGGGAGCGGACGGCCCCGCCAACCCTGGCTCGTGATCGGGATCGTCGCCTCGGTGGTGGCCGTCGATCAGCTCACCAAGGCGTGGGCCGTGGCCGCGCTCCCGGGAGATCCGCGCCGGATCATCGACGGCGTGCTCGAGCTCCGACTGGCACGCAACCGGGGGGGCGCGTTCGGCCTCTTCGAGGGCTACACGGCGCTGCTCGGGGTGCTGGCCGCGGTTGTCGCGGTCGTGGTGATCCGCCTCATCCGCCAGGCGCACCAGCGGCTGGTGGTGGTGGCCCTCTCGCTGGTCCTCGGTGGAGCGCTCGGCAACCTGGGCGACCGTGTCGTTCGTGACCCGGGCTGGTTCCGGGGGGCGGTGGTCGACTTCGTGAAGGTCGACTCTCTGCCCACGTTCAACGTGGCGGACGCGGCGATCACGGTGGGCGCGGTGTTGCTCGTGGTCTGGGCGCTTCGCCCCGGCCCCTCATCGGTCGATGCCCAGCCCTGAGCTGCCGAGCGCCCCCGAGCCCCTCGAGGAGCTGGGGGTCCCGGCCGCGCTCGAGGGGGAGCGGGTGGATCGGGCGGTGGCGTCGCTCACGGGATGGAGCCGGGCCGATGTCGCCCAGCTCCTGGCCGCGGGCGCGATCACGGTCGACGGGCGGGCCGCACCCAAGAGCCATCGCCTCCGGGCCGGGGAGGTGATCGCGCTGCTTGCCGCGCCGGCGACGGTCCCACGGCCCGGACCCGAAGCGGTTCCCGTCGACATCCGCCACGCCGACCCCGATCTGATCGTGGTCGCCAAGGCCGCGGGAATGGTGGTGCACCCGGGCGCGGGCCATGCGCACGGAACGCTGGTGCAGGGCTTGCTCGCCGAGTTCCCGGAGCTTGCCGGCGTCGGCGACCCGCACCGCCCGGGGATCGTGCATCGCCTCGATCGCGACACGAGCGGGCTGCTCGCGGTGGCCCGCACGCCCCGCGCGTACGACGCACTCGTGAGTGCACTAGCTCGACACGAGGTGGCCCGCGGTTACCTAGCGTTGGTCCGCGGGGAGCCTTCGAGCGCGCGCGGCGTGATCGACGCGCCGATCGGTCGGTCCATGCGCCGCCGGACGCGCATGACGGTGCGCGAGGCCGGAAGGGCAGCGCGTACGGCGTACACGAGCATCGCTGTGGCCCGAGGCGCCAACGCCACATTGTTGGAGTGCCGGCTGGAGACGGGTCGGACGCACCAGATTCGTGTGCACCTCAGTGCCATCGGCCATCCCGTCATCGGCGACACGGTCTACGGACAGCACCGAGCCGAGCTCCAATGCCCGCGCCCGTTCCTGCACGCGTACCGGCTCGCGTTCGTGCACCCGGTCACGGGCGCGCGCGTCGTGTGGACCGAGCCCCTCCCGCCCGACCTGGCCGAGGTCGCGCGCGTCCTCGACCTTGAGGACGGGGTGGCCGTGGTCACCGGGGCGGCCGAGCCCGGCCCGTAAGGATCGCCGGTCTCGCCCAGGTTCGGTCGTGGCCGCGGGTGTCGGCGCTATTCGCCCGAGTCGGCGGGATGCCCGACGCGCGTGCGGTTCACGAGGTCGGCCAGGGTGTGGGCCTCGAGCAGCCGTTGCATCTCGTCGGACACGCCGCCCCACACCTCCTGGAGCACGCAGTGGCCCTCGCAGTGGTCGTGGGCCCCCAACGGCTCGGACAGGGGGCCGTCGACCGCCGAGACGATCTCGGCGAGCGTGATCTGGATTGCGGGGCGGGCCAGCACGTACCCGCCGCCCACGCCGCGCTTCGAGCGCACCAGGCCGGCACCCTTCACCGCCAGCAGGATCTGCTCGAGGTAGGGCTGGGGCAGGCCCGTGCGCTCCGCGATGTCCTTCACGGACGTGGGCTGGTCGGATGCGTGCAGGGCGAGCGAGAGCAGCGCACGGGCTGCGTAGTCGCCTCGGGTGGAGACCTTCACGGTCGCGATGGTCGCGCACCGCGGTGCGACCGGGCGAGCGAGCCGTTGTCCATGAGGGCAGGAGCCGGGGCCAGTCGTTGGCCGTCGGGCCGGGCCCGCGTCGGCGGACCGGCGTCGAACGGGGATGCTGATGTCGTCCAGGTAGCGTGACGCGGGTGGAGCCGGTGCACCCGTCGTACGACGCGGGGGGCCTGGTGGGGGTGGTCCCGGCGCTCCTGGGCGTGCACCCCCGCGGCCATCTGCCCGCCCCGGTCCAGGGCGCCGCGAGCGTGGTGCTCCTGGTCCTCGACGGGCTGGGCTGGAACGTCCTGGCCGAACGCCCCGCCGACGTGCCGACGCTGGCGGCGATGGAGGGCGGACCCATCACCACCGTCGTGCCCTCCACGACGGCCAGTGCGCTGACGTCGCTCACCACCGGGCTCGCTCCGTCGCGCCACGGAGTGGTCGGCTTTCGCGTCCGGGTCGACGGCACGGTCCTCAACATCTTGTCGTGGCACGCGGCGGGTGGCCCCGCGCCGGATCCATTCGTGGTGCAGCGCAATCCGGTGTTCTTCGGGCGCGACGTCCCCGTGGTCACGAAGGCGGAGTTCGCCAAGACCGGCTTCACGGACGTGCACCACCGTGGCGCGCGCTTCGTCGGCTGGCACACCGTCTCCGGTCTCGTCGAGCACTGCCGGCGCCTCGTGACCGGAGGCGAGCCATTCGTGTACGCGTACTACCCCGGGGTCGACACGGTGGCGCACGCGTACGGGTTGCTCGATCGGTTCTACGACGCCGAGCTGGCGTTTGTCGACGAGCTCGTGGCGCGCGTGCTTGCCGCGCTGCCACCGTCGGCGGTGCTGGTCGTGACCTCGGACCACGGCCAGGTGCAGGTCGGGCCCGAGGGATGGGTCGGGCTCGAGCCCGTGGCCGAGATGGTGAACGCATACTCCGGTGACGGGCGGTTCCGGTACCTGCACGCGCGCAAGGGCGCGGCGGTGGCACTCGTCGACGTCGCCGCCGATGCGCTCGGCGATCGTGCGTGGGTGCTCTCGCGGGAGCAGCTCCTCGACGAGGGGTGGCTCGGGCCTCCACCGGCCGCGCCGGTGCGTCGCCGCCTCGGCGACGTGGTGCTGGCGGCGAAGGGCGCGGTGGCCTTCGTCGATCCCGGGCTCGTGCGCGAGGCGCAGCTGATCTCGGCCCACGGATCCCTCACCGCCGCTGAGATGCTCGTCCCGCTGGTTGCGGCCCGGGGCACGGGGGCGTGACCCGGCGGCGCGCAGGCGCTAGGGTGCGAATCACACGCCTGTAATTTATCCACAGGCCTGTGGATAAATGGCGGCG
Source organism: uncultured Bifidobacteriaceae bacterium (assembly GCA_964502775.1). GTDB lineage: Bacteria > Actinomycetota > Acidimicrobiia > IMCC26256 > PALSA-555 > CAZCYE01. Next base: position 10,818 of record CAZCYE010000036.1, read on the forward strand.
TGCTGGCCCGGGGAGACAGGCCGGGACAAGCCGGGACACGCCGGGAACGCAGCCGGGAACGTAGACGGGAATGCAGTGGGACCTGGTGGGCTCCGGCCCCTGGGAACCCGAACGGGGCTCGAGCGCGACGAACGAGACACTGACGAGACACGAGGGACCGGGATCCCGAGGCGCGCCGTGAGCAGTTCCTTCGCGCACCTGCACCTGCACACCGAGTACTCGATGCTCGACGGGGCCTCACGCATCCCCGAGGTCGTGGCCTGCGCCGCGGCCGACGGCCAGCCCGCGATCGGGATCACCGACCACGGCAACATGTACGGCGTCCTCGACTTCTACCGCGCCGCGCGCGAAGCGCAGATGAACCCCGTGCTCGGGATGGAGGCGTACTTCGTGACCTCGAGCCGGTTCGACCGGCCGCGGCGATCCGAGCACGAGATCCACCACCTCACGCTGCTCGCGGAGTCCGATGTCGGCTACCACAACCTGATGAAGGTGTCATCGGGCGCGTACCTCGACGGCTTCTTCTACAAGCCTCGGGCCGACTTCGAGCTCCTCGAGCGCCACCGCGAGGGCTTGATCGCCACCTCGGGCTGCCTGGGGAGCGCGGTCTGCCAGCGCCTCCTCGCCGATGACGAGGCCGGAGCGCTCGCGGTGGCCGCGCGCTTCCAGGACGTGTTCGGGCGCGAGTCGTTCTTCATCGAGCTCCAGGACCACGGCTTGGCCGACCAGCACCGCGTCAACCGGAGCCTCCTGCGCATCGCCGATGAGCTCCAGGCCCCGCTGCTGGCCACCAATGACAGTCACTACACCCACCGCCATGACGCGGAGTCACACGCGGCGCTGCTGTGCGTGCAGACGGGCACGACGCTCGACGACCCCAAGCGGTTCAAGTTCGAGGCCGACGAGTTCTACCTGAAGACGGCAGCCGAGATGCGGGCGCTGTTCTCGGACCACCCCGCGGCATGCGACAACACGCTGTGGATCGCGGAACGGGCCAACGTCGACATCCAGTTTGGCCGCCCGGTGCTGCCCTCGTTCCCGACGCCGGCCGAGCACGACGAGGATTCGTACCTTCGAGAGCTCGCGTTCGACGGCGCGCGAGCGCGCTACGGCGACCCACTGCCACTGCACGTGCGGGAGCGGGTGGAGTACGAGCTGGGCGTCATCACGACGATGGGGTTCTCGGCGTACTTCCTGGTGGTCTGGGACCTCGTGCGCTATGCCCGCGACGAGGGCATCCGTGTGGGCCCCGGCCGCGGAAGCGCCGCGGGATCGTGCGTGGCCTACTGCCTGCGGATCGTGGACATCGACCCCATCCGCTACGACCTGCTGTTCGAGCGCTTCCTCAATCCGGGCCGCAAGCAGATGCCCGACATCGACATGGACTTCGATTCCCGCCGGCGAGGCGACATGATCCGCTACGCGGCGCGTCGGTACGGCGGGGACCACGTGGCCCAGATCGTGACCTTCTCCACGATCAAGGCCCGGGCCGCGGTCCGTGACGGGGCTCGGGTCCTCGGCTACCCGTACAGCGTGGGGGACCGCATCGCCAAGCTGATGCCTCCCCTGGTGATGGGCCGGGACACGCCGCTGGCGGCCTGCCTGGAGGAGGTCACCGGCCACGCGGACGGCTACAAGATGGCGACCGAGCTGCGCACGCTCTACGAAGCCGATCCCGACGCCCGGCGCGTGATCGACGTGGCCCGCGGGCTCGAAGGTCTCCGGCGCCAGGACGGGATCCACGCGGCGGCCGTGGTCATCAGCCGTGAACCGCTCACCGAGTACCTCCCCGTGCAGCGCAAGCCCGAGCCCGGGGTCGAGCTGTCCCAGGCGCCGCTGGTCACGCAGTACGAGATGCACGGCGTCGAGGACCTGGGCCTGTTGAAGATGGACTTCCTCGGGCTGCGCAATCTGGATGTGATCGAGATCACGCTCGACCTGGTGGCGGCGACGGCGGGGCAACGCCCGGACATCGACGGCGTCGCCCTCGACGACGAGAAGACCTTCGACATGCTGCGGCGGGGGGACACGGTGGGTGTGTTCCAGCTCGAAGGCGGCCCCGTTCGCCAGCTCCTGCGCGCGCTCCAGCCCAACCGGTTCGAGGACATCGCCGCCCTCGTCGCGCTGTACCGGCCCGGTCCGATGGCCACGAACATGCACATCGACTACGCCGACCGCAAGAGCGGTCGCAAGCCGGTCACCTACTACCACCCCGAGCTCGAGGAGATCCTCGCCCCCACCTACGGGCTGATGATCTACCAGGAGCAGCTGATGCGTGTGGCGCAGAAGCTGGCCGGCTACTCCCTCGAGGAGGCCGACGAGCTCCGCAAGGCCGCCGCCAAGAAGAAGCGCGACCTGATGGCCAAGGAGCGCACCAAGTTCGTGGCGGGTTGCATCGCCCAGGGTCACCCCGAAGCGTTTGCCGATGAGATGTTCCGGGTCATGGAGCCGTTCGCCGACTACTCGTTCCCCAAGGCGCACGCAACGGGCTACGGCTTCGTCGCGTACCAGACCGCATACCTGAAGGCCAACTACCCGGTCGAGTACTTCGCGGCGCTGCTCACGAGCGTGAAGTCGAACAAGGATCAGACCGCGGTCTTCCTCAACGAGTGCCGCCAGATGCGCGTGCTCGTGCTCGTGCCCGACGTCAACGAGTCGGAGCAGGACTTCACCGTGCGCCACGGCGACGAGCCCGCCATCCGCTACGGCCTGTCCGCTGTGCGCAACGTGGGGGAGGGCGTAGTGGCGCTCATCGTGGCCGCCAGGGACCAAGGCGGCCCATTCGTCGACTTCCACGACTTCTGCGCGCGTGTCGACCCTGGTGCCCTCAACAAGCGCACGGTGGAATCACTGATCAAGGCGGGGGCGTTCGACTCGCTCGGCCACCCGCGCCGGGGACTGCTCGAGGTCTTCGAGCCCGTCGTGGAGCGAGCCCTGCTCCGCCGGCGCGAGCACGAGGCCGGGGTCATGAACCTGTTCGGCGGGGAGTCCGGTGACGACGAGCTCGGCGGACTCCAGCGAATCGGGATCCCCGACATCGAGTTTGCCAAGGCCGAGCGTCTCGCCCTCGAGAAGGAGATGCTCGGCCTGTACGTGAGCGAGCACCCGCTGCTCGGGGCCGAGCAGGCCCTGCGCCGCCATGTCGACTGCACGCTGGCCGAGCTGCGTGACGGTCGGGAGGGAGAGCTCAGGGTGGTGGGCGGGATCATCACCTCGCTCACCCGGCGCTACACGCGGCGCGGGGAGCAGATGGCCCGCTTCGTGCTGGAGGACCTCGGTGCCGCGCTCGAGGTGATGGTGTTCCCGCGCACGATGACCGAGTGTGGCTCGGTGCTCGAGGATGGCGCGATCGTATGCGTGAAAGGCCGGCTCGACCTTCGTGACGACCAGCCGAAGGTGGTGGCCAACGAGATCGTGGTACCGGAGCTCGTGCTCGACGGCGACCCGCCCGTACGGGTCCGGGCGAAGTTCGCCAGCCTGTCGGACGAGCGCGTGGCCCGGCTCAAGGACGTGCTCGTGCGCCACCCGGGTGCGAGCCCGGTGTTCATGCACCTCGAGCGCGCGGGGCGGACCACGGTGCTCCGCCTCGTGGACGGCGAGGGTGTGGATGCCTCCAACGGCCTCTACGCCGAGCTGCGCGAGCTGCTCGGTCCTGACTGCATGGTGTAGCCGCGCCCGGCGAGGCGCTGCGCACCGGTGGGCGGGAGCGGGTGACTCGGGGCGTGCGTGACATGCTCTGGCGGTGCGGATCGGAGTTCTGGGTGCAACCGGCCCGGCAGGTCGCGGCCTGGCCGCGCGCCTTGCCAGCGTGGGCCATGAGGTCATCGCGGGCTCGCGCGTGCGCTCCAAGTCCGAGGGCGTCGTCGCCGAGATTGCCGCGCGGTGGGGGGACGTGGTCTCGGGTCTCTCGGCGGGCACCAACGCCGAGGCCGCCGAGGCGGGCGACCTCGTGGTCGTGGCCACCAACTGGGAGGCCGTCGTGCCCACGGCGCAGGCCCACGCGGCTGCGCTCGCGGCCAAGCCGGTGGTGTGCATGGGCAATGGCCTGGAGCGCGTCGATCACGAGTTCCGTGCCGTGCTGCCCGAGCAGGGCTCACTGGCCGTGGCCGTGGCCGAAGCCGTGCCCCGGTCCCGGGTCGCGGCCGCGTTCCAGCTCGTTCCCGCATCGGCCTTCGGCGCGCTCGACCGGCCGCTGCACAGCGATGTGGTGGTGTGCGCGGACGACGAGGACACGCGGGTCATGGTGATGGACCTCGTGGTGGGGGTGCCAGAGCTCCGCGCCTTCGACGGCGGGTCGCTGCGCAATGCCGGCGGCATCGAGGCGTTCGCCGCCGTTCTGCTCACGGTGAACGTCCGTCACAAGGCCAAGGGAACCCTGACCCTGCGCGACGCCGAGGGGTGGCCGCACCGCCGATGAGCCTCCGGTTGTTCGACACTGCGCAACGCCGCGTCGTCCCCTTCGAACCGGGTGAGGTGGTCCGCATGTACGTGTGCGGGATCACGCCCTACGACGCGACCCACCTGGGTCACGCTGCCACCTATCTGGCCTACGACGTCCTCATCCGCCGCCTCGAGGAGCTGGGCCACGATGTGCGAATGGTGCGCAACGTCACCGACGTGGACGATTCGATCCTGCCCAAGGCACGCGAGCTCGGGGTCGGCTACCTCGAGCTGGCCGAGGCGGAGCTCGAACGCTTCCGTGGCGACATGCAGGCGCTCGGGATGCGCCCACCGATCGCCGAGCCGCGCGCTACCGAGTCGATCCCCCAGATGATCGACATGATCAACCAATTGCTGGATTCGAGCCATGCGTACCTGACGCACGGCACGGTGTACTTCGACGTGTCGACCTTCCCTCGCTTCGGGGAGCTCTCCCACTATTCGCGTGACCACATGATCCGCCTGGCCCGGGCCCGGGGGGGCAGGCCCGACGACCCGCACCGTCGCGACCCGCTCGACTTCGTGCTCTGGCAGGCGTCGGCGCCCGACGAGCCGGCCTGGCGAGCGCCCTTCGGCGTGGGCCGACCGGGCTGGCACGTGGAGTGCTCGGTGATGGCCATGCAGAACCTGGGTGACACCCTCGACCTCCACGGAGGTGGCACCGACCTCATCTTCCCGCACCACGAGTGCGAGATCGCCCAGAGCGAGAGCATCACGGGGCAGCCGTTCTGTGAGCACTGGATGCACTCGGCGATGGTGAGCTACGAGGGCGAGAAGATGAGCAAGTCGCTCGGGAACCTCGT
>CAZCYE010000037.1:0-15526 GCA_964502775.1 uncultured Bifidobacteriaceae bacterium
ACTCGGGGAAGTTGTTCGTGGCGTGGAGCCGCTCGATCGCATCGTGCCAATGGTCGCGGTAGACGAGGTCGTTCCAGTCGGGGATGAGGTTGCCGAGGGGACATCCGTCGTTGCAAAACGGGATGCCGCAATCCATGCACCGCCCGGCCTGGCGCTCGAGCTCCTCGCGCGCGAACGGCTCGTACACCTCTCGCCAGTCGTGGAGGCGAACGTCGACCGGCCGCCGGGTGGGCGTGACCCGGCTCCAGCGAAGGAAGCCGGTCGTCTCACCCATGGGCCGACTCCATGACGCGGGCGAGGGTCTCGTCCTCGGACAGCCCGGCCGCGGCCGACTGCTCCATGACCGCGAGCACCCGCTTGTAGTCCTGGGGCATGACCTTGCGGAACGATGCCACCTCGGTTCCCCACTGCGAGAGGAGGCGGTTGGCGACGTCGGACCCGGTCAGCTCGCGATGGCGCTCGACCGTGGTGCGCAGCCACTCGCGGTCGGCATCGGTGAGGGGGTCAAGGTCCACCATGTCGTAGTTGACGAGCGCGTCGAACTGGTCCGCGGGATCGTGCACGTAGGCGATCCCGCCCGACATCCCGGCGGCGAAGTTGCGGCCGGTGGGGCCGAGCACCACCACGCGCCCGCCGGTCATGTACTCACATCCGTGGTCGCCCACGCCTTCCACCACGGCGGTGGCGCCGGAGTTGCGCACGCAGAACCGCTCGCCCACGATGCCGCGGAAGTACGCCTCGCCCGCCGTCGCGCCGTACAGCGCCACGTTGCCGGCGAGCACGTTCTCCTCGGCCGCGAACACGGCGTCGCGGTCCGGGTGCATGATCACGATGCCGCCCGACAGGCCCTTGGCCGCATAGTCGTTGGCGTCGCCCTCGAGGCGCAGCGTGATGCCGCGGGGGACGAACGCGCCGAAGCTCTGGCCGGCCGACCCCCGCAGGTGCACCGAGATCGTTCCGTCGGGCAGGCCCGCACCGCCCCAGCGCTGCGTGAGGGCCGAGCCGAGCAGCGTGCCGACGGTGCGGTTGGTGTTGCGGATGGGCAACGAGATCTGCACGGGCGTACCGTCGGTGAGCGCGGGCATCGCCTGGGTGATGAGCTGCTGGTCGAGGGCGCGATCGAGCCCGTGGTCCTGGCCGCGGGTGCAGTAGCGGTCCTGGCCGTCGTAAGGGTTCTCCGCCTCGGCGAGAATCGGTGTGAGGTCGAGGCCGTGAGCCTTCCAGTGGTCGATCGCGGCGCGCACGTCGAGCACCTCGGTGTGCCCGATCGCCTCCGCGATCGAACGGAACCCGAGCGCCCCGAGATGCTCGCGCACCTCCTCGGCGATGAACTCGAAGTAGTTGACGACGAACTCGGGCTTACCGGTGAAGCGCTTGCGCAACTCGGGATTCTGGGTGGCGATGCCGACGGGGCACGTATCGAGGTGACAGACACGCATCATCACGCAGCCGCTCACCACGAGCGGCGCGGTGGCGAAGCCGAACTCCTCACCACCGAGCAGGGCCGCGATCACCACGTCACGCCCGGTCTTGATCTGACCGTCCACCTGCACCACGATCCGGTCGCGCAATCCGTTGCGCATGAGGGTCTGTTGGGTCTCGGCCAGCCCAAGCTCCCACGGCACGCCCGCGTGCTTGATCGAGGTGAGCGGGGATGCGCCGGTGCCACCGTCGTGGCCCGAGATGAGCACCACGTCGCTGTGGGCCTTGGCCACCCCGGCCGCGACCGTGCCTACCCCCACCTCGGCCACGAGCTTCACGTGCACACGCGCGGCAGGGTTGGAGTTCTTGAGGTCGTGGATGAGCTGCTTGATGTCCTCGATGGAGTAGATGTCGTGGTGGGGTGGAGGGCTGATCAAGCCGACACCAGGCGTGGAGTACCGGGTGCGGGCGATCCACGGGTACACCTTGTTGCCGGGGAGCTGGCCGCCCTCGCCCGGCTTGGCGCCCTGGGCCATCTTGATCTGGAGATCGTCGGCGTTGACGAGGTACTCCGACGTGACCCCGAAGCGGCCGGATGCAACCTGGTGGACTGCGGAGCGGCGGAGGTCGCCGTTGGCGTCGGGCACGTAGCGCTCGGCGTCCTCGCCACCCTCACCCGTGTTGGACTTGCCGCCGATGCGGTTCATGGCGATCGCCAGCGTCTCGTGGGCCTCCTTCGAGATGGACCCGTACGACATCGCACCCGTCGCGAACCGCTTCACGATCTCGCTCGCCGGCTCGACCTCGTCGAGGGGGACTGCTGGACGTGCCCCGTCGCGGAACGTGAACAGTCCGCGCAGCGTGGCCAGGCGCCGCGACTGGTCGTCGACGAGCTGGGTGTACTCCTTGTACACGTCGTAGCGCTTCGCCCGGGTTGCGTGCTGGAGCTTGAACACGGTCTCGGGGTTGAACAGGTGGTGCTCGCCCTCGCGCCGCCACTGGTACTCGCCGCCCCAGTCGAGGTCGCGGTGCGCGAGCTCGTCGGGGCGAGGGGCGTACGCCCGGCGGTGCCGGCGCGCGACCTCCTCGGCGATCTCGGCGAGGCCGATCCCGCCCAGGCGCGACACGGTGCCGGTGAAGTGCTCGTCCACGAGGTCGTGCCCGAGGCCGATGGCCTCGAACACCTGGGCTCCCCGGTACGAGGCGACCGTGGAGATGCCCATCTTCGACATCACCTTGAGCACGCCCTTGCCGGCGGCCTTGGTGTAGCGCTTGACCGCCTCCGGGGGGCTCATCCCACCCAGCGAGTGCAGGCCTTGAGCGATGAGGTCCTCGATCGACTCGAACGCCAGGTAGGGGTTGATCGCACCCGCGCCGTAGCCGGTGAGGAGGGCCATGTGGTGCACCTCACGGGCGTCACCGCATTCCACCACGAGGCCCACCATCGTTCGGGTGCGCTCGCGGATGAGGTGGTGGTGGACCGTCGAGACACACAGGAGCGACGGAATCGGCGCCAGGTCCGGATCGGAGTCGCGGTCGGAGAGCACGATGATGCGCGCCCCCTCGGCGATCGCGGCCGACGCCTCGGCGCGCACGCGGTGGAGGGCGTCGAGCAACGCGTCTCCGCCGCCGGCGACGGCGAAGAGACCGGAGATCACCCGGGCCGCGAACTCCGGCCGGTCACCGTCATCATTGATGTGGATGAGCTTGGCCAGCTCGTCGTTGTCGAGGATGGGGTAGGGGAGCTCGATCTGATGGCACGAGTCGGGCTGAGGATCGAGGAGGTTGCCCTCGGGCCCGATCGTCGACGAGAGCGACGTGACCAGCTCCTCGCGGATCGCGTCGAGCGGAGGGTTGGTGACCTGGGCGAAGAGCTGCTGGAAGTAGTCGAACAGCATGCGCGGGCGGTCCGACAGCACGGCCACGGGCGTGTCGGTGCCCATGGACCCGACGGCCTCGCTCCCGACCCTGGCCATCGGCGCGACGAGCAGCTTCAGCTCCTCGTGGGTGTACCCGAACGTCACCTGGCGCCGTACGACCGACTGGTGCGAGTACACGACGTGGTCCCGATCGGGGAGGTCGTCGAGGTGCACGAGCCCGCGCTCGCACCACTCCTCGTAGGGGTGGTCGGCCGCCAGGGACGCCTTGATCTCCTCGTCGTCGACGATGCGACCCTGGGCGGTGTCCACCAGGAACATCCGGCCCGGCTGGAGCCGGCCCTTCTTCACGACCCGCGCGGGGTCCACGTCCACCACGCCGGTCTCGCTCGCCATGATCACGCGGTCGTCGTCGGTCACCCAGTACCGGCTGGGGCGTAGGCCGTTGCGGTCGAGCACCGCGCCGATGACCGTGCCGTCGGTGAAGGCGATCGACGCCGGACCGTCCCAGGGCTCCATGAGCGACGAGTGGTAGCGGTAGAAGGCTCGCTTGGCCGGCGACATCGTGGGGTGGTTCTCCCACGCCTCCGGGATCATCATGAGCACTGCGTGCGCGAGCGAACGGCCGCCCAGATGGAGGAGCTCGAGGCACTCGTCGAAGCTGGCGGTGTCGGAGGCGCCGTCGGTGACGATCGGGAGGGCGCGCTCCAGTCCGGGGATCAGGGGTGTGCCCATGAGGGCTTCACGGGCACGCATCCAGTTGCGGTTGCCCTGGAGCGTGTTGATCTCGCCGTTGTGGGCCAGGTACCGGTACGGATGTGCCAGCGGCCACGACGGGAACGTGTTGGTCGAGAAGCGGCTGTGCACCAGCGCCAGCGCCGATTCGATGCGCGGGTCACCGAGATCGGGGAAGAACTCCGCGAGCTGCGGGGTGGTGAGCATCCCCTTGTACACGAGGGTGCGGCTCGACAGCGACGAGAAGTAGGTGGGCAGGCCGTCGGGAATCTCGTGCTCGGTGCGCTTGCGCAGCACGAACAGCTTCCGGTCGAGATCGATGCCGGCCGAACCGGCCGGGTCGCTCACGAGGCAGTGCCAGAAGCTCGGCATCACCCCGCGAGCCGTCGGACCGAGCGGGGAATCGTCGACCGGCACCCGGCGCCAACCGAGGACCTGGAGGCCTTCTGCGGTCGCGAGATCCTCCACCTCGCCGCGGGCCTTCTCGGCGTCGGCCTCGTCGCGGGGCAGGAAGGCCAGCCCCACGCCGTAGTGCCCCGCGGGCGGCAGCGAGAACGGGACCACGGCGCGCAGGAAGGCATCGGGAACTTGGAGCAGGATCCCGGCACCGTCGCCGGTGTTCACCTCGGCCCCCGAGGCACCACGATGGTCGAGGTTGCACAACGCGCCGAGCGCGGTGTCCACGATGTCCCGGCTCTTGACGCCGGTCACGTCCACGACGAACGAAACGCCGCACCCGTCGTGCTCGAAGCGAGGGTCGTAGAGGCCAGCCGCGGGCGGCAGCGCGCTGAACGGAGGCGGTCGCCAGGTCTGCCGCGCGGGAGTGGATTCTCTCGTCATCGCCTCATTCATCCACACAAGTCGGGGGACACGCCGGGAGCGCCGGCATGGACCGCATGGACGCAGAGGGGACGGCACTGGCCCGGCTGCGAAGAGCCCAGGCTAGCGGGTGATCGGCCCCATCCCCCTCCGTTTCGAGGCGCCCCGCCGCCTCCCCCGAGGGTGTCCCGGCCGAGGACGGGTCGTGCTCCCATCGCCCCCGACGGTGAGCGCGACCTGGTTGAGGCCGGGTGCTGCGCGCCCTATCGTGAGCGCACACGGGTCGGGGGTACGCCATGGGCGACAAGCCGGGCAAGAAGAAGAAGGCGAAGCCGCCGGGCGTGCCCAAGGGCGCACCGAAAGAGCTCGTCGACTTCGTCGACTGCAAGGGCGATGCGGTCACCCTCAAGGCGGGCAAGCTCGACTGGATTCCCAAGGAGGGACTGGCCGAGTTCGCCCCCGACCCCACGGTGACATTCGAGGAGGACAAGACCAAGCCCGGCGCGGTCACCATCAAGGTCACGCTGGGCAAGACCTTCACGCTGCCGGCCTCGGTCAAGGACGGCAAGCTCGAGGTGGACACGTCGGGCATTCCGCTCAACGCGATCAAGAAGCCCATCGACGACTGGGTGAGGAAGCTCAACGACTGGCTCGCGGCCAACGATCGCAAGCTCGCCGGGGTGAAGATCAACGACGGCGGCCTCGTGATCACCAAGGTGGCGGTGGCCGAGCCCGCCAAGGGTGGCGTGAAGGCCGCGCCCTTCCCCCACGTGCCGGCGTGGGAGAAGGCCGGTGCCGTCGGGCTCCTCGGACTGTCGATCGCGTTCGGGGTCGGCTTCATGGACGCCGGCGACGACACCACGACGCGGACCGAACGGGTGTGCCCGGAGGCGGCGGGGCCCGGTCGGTCGGTGGGTGCCGGCCCCGACTGCCCGCAACCGCAGGGTTCCGACGAGGTCCCGCCGGTGCGGCCGGAGGGGCTCGTCGCCCAGATTGGCGACGTGTACATCAGCGTCGCCGGTGGGCAACCGACGCCGGGCACGATCAGGTCGAGGACCGACGAGACGCTCTCGTTCGTCGTGCCGCTCTTCGCCATCGGCCAGAGCCACCGTGTCGAGTTCTGGGACAGCTCCGGGGCGGTCATCGACGAGTTCGCCTTCACGGTGCCGAGCGCGTCGGGCGCCGCGCCGCCGATCGCCACGCAGCAAGGTGGCAGAGCCGAGTGCGACGTCGACCACCAGAACCCGGTACCCCCCGGACGCTCGGGCGCCGACTGCCTCTACTTCCAGCCCGTGCTCGAACCCATCCCGGAGCCGCAGCCCAACGATGGGGACGGCGCGGTCGAGCCCGAGACCAGGACGGTCGAGGTGGAGACCGACGGCACGCCGTGGAGCCTGCTCGCGATCCCGGGGGCCGCGCTCGGCCTGCTGGGCGGGCTCGCGCTCGAGGAGGAGCGGCGCCGGCGCGAGGGCGGATGGGACGCAGGCAGCCAGACCTACCCGGACTGGGACGCGACATACCCGGACTGGTACACGGCCGGGGGCAACGGACCGTCCGACCCGTCGCCTGACCCGCGGCCGGGCCCGCCGACCGACTCGCCGACTCACGACGTGATGTGACGCCGGTCGCCACAGTGGTCGTCCCGGCGTACCGCGCCACGGACACGATCGCCGCGTGCCTGCGCGGCCTCGAGGGTCAGGACGTCGACGAGCCCTACGAGGTGGTCGTCGTGGCGTCCGGGGGTGGCGCCACGGCCGACATCGTCCGTCACGGCTTTCCCCGAGTCGCTCTGCTCGAGGCGCCCGGTCGGCTCTCGCCCGGGGCGGGCCGCAACCTCGGCGTGGACCACGCGCACGGCTCGGTGGTCGCGTTCCTGGCGGCCGACTGTGTGCCGGATCCTGACTGGCTGCGCCGTCGGCTGGAGGCGCATCGCTCGGGCGCGGAGGTGGTGGGGGGCTTCGTCGACGTTGCGACGCCGTCGACACTCGCGGGCTGGGCCCAGTACTTCGCCAAGTTCTGGGGGATGCTGCGCTTCGAGGGGAGATCCCACTGGGGCCGCGGCCCGCTCCTGCACCTCTCGTACACCCGCACCGTGCTCGACCGGTTCGGCCCGTTCGACGAGGCTCACATCGCCGGCGAGGACACGGTCCTCAACCATGCGCTCGTGACCGCTGGGCATCACGTCTGGTTCGACAGCCGCATCCGCGTCCGCCACCTCAACACCCGCCGCTGGCGCGACGTGCTCGCCGCCCAACGTGAGCAGGGCGCCGCGACCGGCGCGCTCTGCCGCGACCATCGCGTCATCGCTTACTACGCGCCGAGTGCGCGGGGTGGACCGCTGATGCCGTGGCGCCTGTTGCGCCGCGCCTTCGTCACGGTGCTCCGTCACCGGCGCGATCTGCTGGTCCGGTTCCTTGCCTGCGCGCCCCTCGTGCTCGTAGCGATCACCGCGCGGCGCCGCGCCTTTCGCCAGGCCATGAAGGGCAAGGAGGGACCGCCTCCCGTCGATGCCGGGTCGACTGCGTGCGTGATCGCCCCCGTTCCGTCGCGCCGGCCCGAGACCTCGGTGGTGGTGGCGGCGTACAACGAGGAGCGCGTCATCGGGCCCTGCCTCGACTCGCTTCTGGCGGCCGCCCAGCCCCTCGAGGTGATCGTCGTCGACGACGGGTCGACGGACCGCACGGTCGAGGTCGCCACCAGCCGGGGCGTCCCGGTGGTCTGTCTGGATCACGGTGGACCAGCACGGGCTCGCAACGTGGGGGCAGGAGTCGCGAGTGGCCGGGTGCTCGTCTTCGTCGACGCCGACCTTCGCGTCGCCCCGCGCTGTGTGGAGCGACTCGCGGAGCCGATCCTGCGGGGCGAGGAGACGGGCACCTACACGCGTGAGATCGGCGTGGCCAATCCCCACGACGCGTGGGGAGCCTGCTGGTCGCTGCTGCGTGGTGTGGCGCCCGGGACCTACATGCCTCGCAGTCTGCCCGATCGTTGGGCCAACTTCCGGGCGATCGAGCGCGAAGCGTTCTTGCGCGTAGGGGGCTATGACGACGTCGGGTACGGGGAGGACATGACGCTTGCCCCGAAGCTGGGTGTGCTCGCGCGCGCGGTCAGCGGAGCCCGGATGTGGCACCACAACCCCGATTCGCTGCGCGAGGTGTGGCAGAACGCGTGTTGGGTCGGTCGGGGCGTGCGCATCCGCGAACAGGGCCGCGTGTGTCGCCGGCACGCGCCGTGGCGCTCCATCCCGCGGGGCCTCACCGTCGCGCGGCGGGCGCGCCGCCCCCGCTACCTGCTGTTCCGATCCGTCTACGATCTCGGTATCGTCGTCGGCTTTGCCGCGAGCGAGCTCGCGCCGCGCCGACACTGGAAGTGAGCGTTCCCATGCCTGACAGCTCGCGCCATCTCGTTGCGTCCCTGGCCGTCGTGCTCGGCGTGGCCATGACCGCCGTCGCGGTGCTCGGCACCGCGTTCGAGTGGGGCGAGGAGGCCACCCGCCGCCCGCTCGAAGGCGAGCCCGACGCCTCCGGCGGCGCGGGTGAGACACCCGAGCAGTTCCTGGCCGCGCTGGCGTCGGCGATCCGAGAGGGTGACGCCGACTTCCAGCTCGAGCGGCTGCATCCGGAAGTCCTGGAGCGATACGGCGAGGACGCCTGCCGCGCCGCGATCGACACCCGCACCGATCCAACGCGCGCCTTCGCGGTCACCCAGGTGCGCGACGACCCGGAGCCGTTCGACTACACGAGCGACGGTAGGACGGAGACCATCGCCGCCACGGTGGTGGTGGAGGCGCGGGTCACCACGAGTGGCACGACTGCCCCCCAGGATGTGCACCTGGCCCGGGTCGACGGCGAGCTCCGCTACTTCAGCGACTGCGGGACGCCGCTGCCCTCGTAAGCGCACGACCGCGCTCCAGCAACCTGGCGTCGCCGTCAGTCGTCGCCGTGACTGCCCTCGTGGCCGTCCCGCTCCGACCCCACGACCTCGAACCTCTCGTTCAGCTGCACGTCGACCTGCCCACCGTCGTCGAGGGTGACCTCCACCTCGTAGTAGCTCTCCTCGTCGCCCACCTCGGTGCCGGTTACCGTGCCCTCACCAGTGTGGTCGAGCGCCGCGGCCCGGGCCTGGGCGAGCGCGCCACCGGTGATCGGTGCCTCCTGGTCATCACCGCCGCCGGCGACGGCGATGCCGGCGCCAACGGCCACGCTCGCCGCCGCGATCGCGGCGGCGGCAGTCCACTTGATCCTGCGAGCCTTGTTCCTGCGAGCCATGTCGGGTCTCCTCTCGGGGGGATGCTCGATGCATCCTGCACGAGAGCACCTGACCCTTCCCTGAACCGGCAGCCCTGAGTGTGGAGGGAGCGTGGAGCAGCCCGAGCCGGATTCAGCGAAACGCGCGGGTTGGTTCAGCGAAGAGTCAGGCCCGGCTCCGTACGGTCCACGACGCAACGTTCCCCAGGTGGAGGAGCCATCCCATGACGCGTCGTGAGCACCGAAGGAGCCCCTGGCGCAGCACGGCCGTCGCGGCGTTCGCGCTGGTACTGACCACCGTGGTGGGCGTGGCGGCCCACGGCACCGACGTGGGGATGGGAGAATCGGCTCGAACTGGTCAGCGCGTCGACACCGCGCGCCCGGAGTTCTCCGATCCCACGGCGATCACGAACCCGTACTTCCCGATCGGCCTCGTGACCCAGGTCGTGCAGCTCGGGACCGAAGGTGGCGCACCCCTGCGGGCCGAGGTCACCTTGCTGTCCGACGTCCGCACCATCACCTGGGACGGCCGGAGCGTCGACGCGCTCGTCTCCCAGTACATCGCGTACGGCGGGGGTCGCATCCTCGAGGTTGCCTACGACTACTTCGCCCAAGCCGACGACGGCTCGGTCTGGTACCTGGGTGAGGACGTCGACAACTTCCGGCGCGGCCGGATCTCGGACCACGAGGGCACGTGGCTCGCCGGGCGCCACGGCCCGGCCGGGATGATCATGCCGGCGAACCCCGCCGAGGGCGACACGTACCGTCCCGAGAACATCCCCGGTCTCGTCTTCGAGGAGGTCACTGTCCGCTCCACGAGCGCGCCCGCGGAAGGGCCCACGGGGCCCATCGCCGATGCGCTGAGCGTGCGGGAGCACCCCATGGACGGTACGGTCGAGGACAAGCTGTTCGCGCGTGGCTACGGCGAGTTCCGGGCCCAGGCGCCCGACGAGCTGTTGACGGTTGCCGTGGCGATCCCGACCGACGCGTTGCCCGGTGAGCCCCCGCCCGAGCTGGTCGCGATCGGGGCGACGGCCGCGACCGTGTTCGAGGCGCTCTCCGACGGCCAGTGGGGCGAAGCGAATCGTCAGGTGTCGGAGCTGCGGGACGCATGGGCGGGGTACCAGCGGGGGACGCAGGTGCCCCCGCTCCTCGCCGACGAGATGGAGACGGCGCTCGACGCCCTCGCCGCGTCCGTGGCCGAGCACGCGGCCGCGCCGGCACGACAGGCCGCGGTCGGCGTCATTGGCGCGACGCTCGACGTGAGGAGCCGCTACGAGCAGGCGCCGCCGGCCGACCTCGGGCGCCTCGGCCAGTGGGCCCGTCAGACGATCCTCGACGCCGCGGCCGGACGAGCTGCCGACCTGCGCGGGGATGCCGCGGTCCTCGACGCGGTCTGGGGTCGCCTCCCGGTGACGGCCATCGACCCGGCGACGGCCCGGGAGCTGCAGGGGAGCCTCGACCAGCTGCGGGTGGCGGCTGCCGGTGGCCGCCGCGCTGCGGTCGCCACGGCGGCCAAGAATGTGCTGACGCTCGCCGAGGCCCTGGAGGGTGCTTCGTAGCGAGCTGGTGGGGAGGCGGCAGGTGCGGGTGCTGGTGGTGGAGGACGAGAAGCGACTGGCCGCCGGGCTCAAGCGCGGTCTTGGCGCCGAGGGGTTCGCGGTCGACGTGGCGCTCGACGGGACCGATGGGCTCTGGATGGCGCGCGAGAACCCCTATGACGTGATCGTGCTCGACATCATGCTGCCGGGCGTGAACGGCTACCGCATCTGCTCCACGCTGCGCGAGGAGGGCAACTGGACCCCGATCCTGATGCTCACCGCCAAGGACGGGGAGTTCGACGAGGCCGAAGCCCTCGATTCCGGTGCCGACGACTACCTGGGCAAGCCCTTCTCGTACGTCGTGCTGCTGGCGCGCCTGCGGGCGCTGCTGCGGCGCGGGGCGCGGGAGCGACCGGCGGTGCTCGAGGCCGGCGATCTACGGATGGACCCCGCTCAACGGCGCGCCTGGCGGGGCGACGAGCTGCTCCCGCTGACCGCGCGCGAGCTCTCGCTGCTCGAGTTCCTCCTTCGCCACGTCGGCGAGGTCGTGTCCAAGCGCGAGATCATCGAGCACGTGTGGGACTACGACTTCGAGGGCGATCCCAACATCGTGGAGGTCTACATCCGCCGATTGCGGAACAAGCTCGATCGCCCATTTGGGCGCGCGTCGATCGAGACCGTACGAGGTGCCGGCTATCGGCTCGCCGCCGCGGCAACCGACGGCAGGTGACGCCGTGACGGCGAGCGAGCCGCGGCGGCGCCGTCTGGCCACGGTGCGGACCCGCACGACTGCGGCCGCCGTGGTGGTGGTGGGCGTCGCGCTCGCGGTGGCGGGGATCGTGTTGCTCGTGGTACTCCGGGGCTCGCTCGACGACAGCGTGCGCACCGCGGCGCGCTTGCGCGCCGAGGACCTGGCCGAGGAGATCGAACGCGGTGTGCGCCCCGGTGATCTCACGCTCGAAGCCGAGGACGACATCGTGGTGCAGGTGCTCGACGACCGCGGTCGGGTGACGGCGGCGAGTCCGAACGTCGAGGCGGCCCCACTCGTTGCCCGTCCGCAACCGGGGCGGGCGGTGACCCGGCACGACCTGCGGGTGGGCGGGCACGGACCGGAGGATTTCCTGGTGTTCGCCGAGAGAGCCGACCTGGGCGGGGGAGCCATGACGGTGCTCGTCGGGCGCAGCCTCGCGGTGGTGGGGGAATCGACCGGCGTGGTCACCCAGGGCCTCCTGATCGGTGTGCCGCTCCTGCTCATGATCGTGGGGCTGACCGCGTGGCGCCTCGCGGGGCGCGCGCTGGCGCCGGTCGAGGCGATCCGCTCCGAGGTGGAGGCGATCTCGGCGTCGGAGCTGCATCGGCGGGTACCCGACCCTCCCGGCGACGACGAGGTCGCGCGCCTGGCGCGAACGATGAACGACATGCTTGTACGCCTCGACCACGCGCAAGCGCGCCAGCGGCGTCTCGTGTCCGACGCCTCGCACGAGCTGAGGAGTCCTGTGGCGACCGTCCGCCACCATGCCGAGGTCGCGCGCGCCCATCCGGACACCACCACCGTGGGCGATCTCGCCGACACCGTCCTGGCCGAGAGCCTCAGGCTCGAGCATCTCGTCGACGACCTCCTGTGGCTGGCCCGCGCCGACGAGCACACCGCCGCTCCCGCGCGCACGCCGGTGGATCTCGACGACCTCGTATCGGAGGAGGCTGCCCGCCTCCGGTCTGCGAGCCGGCTGCACATCGACACGGGGGGCGTCTCGGGGGGCCAGGTCCTCGGCGATGCGGACCAGCTCCGCCACCTCCTGCGCAACCTCGGCGACAACGCCGCCCGCCATGCCACGACGACAGTGGCGTTCGCGGTCCGCGAGCGCGCCGTCGACGTAGTGCTCACCGTCGACGACGACGGCGCGGGGATCCCGCCCGAGCACCGCGAGCGGGTCTTCGAGCGCTTCACCCGCCTCGACGACGCCCGGAGTCGCGACCGCGGCGGGAGCGGGCTCGGCCTGGCCATCGTCGCCGCGATCGTCGAGCGCCACGGGGGGGAAGTGCGAGCGATCAGCACACCGCTCGGTGGGGCCCGCATCGAGGTGCACCTCCCGAGTGGGCCGGTCCGGGTGGGCCGTGGCGTCGGTGCGCGGTGAGGCTCCGCCGAGCTCGGGTGCCAGTCAGCGTGGCGGCAGCGGACCCGTCATCGGGCGGGAATGCGCCGAGACGGCGTAGTCCGAACCCGGCGCGTACGGCGCCCGCGCCCAGGTGGCCCAGCGCCCGGTGGGCTCGAGGCCGGCCGCGGCGCAGTGGTCGTCGTACGTGGCCAGGTCGTAGCCGCGGTCGAGCTGCATGCCGCACACCAGCACGCCTCCCGGGTGCACGTGGCGCGCGCAGCCGGCGACCACGCGGCCCTGAGTCCCGGGCGGGGTGAACAGCAGGACGTTGCCGGCCATCACGACCACGTCGAACACCCGTCCGAGGTCGAGCGCGGCGAGATCGGCGACGAGCCAGTCGAGGTCCGGGGCGCGCGCTCTTGCGGCCGCGATCATCGACGGCTCGACATCCACTCCCACGACGTCGACGCCGCGACGGGCGAGCTCGATCGCCACCCGGCCCGTGCCGCACCCGGCGTCGAGCACCGACTCGGGCCCGAGCGCCGCCACGAAGTCGGCCTCACCGTGCACGGCGGCACCCGCCTCGGCGAGCGCGTCGAAGCGCGCCTGATAGTCCTTGCCGTCCCAGACCCGGGCCTGGGGGAGCGACCGCCGACGCTGCTCGGGCATCCGGTTCCTTTCCGCACAGTCCCGCGAGGGCATCGCAGTCTCGCGCTGCTGCGGCGCTGACCCGGAGAGCGTGCGAGTGCCACCTCCGCAAGGGTGCGCACGGGCACGCCTGCACTGCCTCGAGCACACGGCGCAGATTCGTGTCACCATCGAGCGGTTGGGCCGTTGTACGGGCCGTCAGGAAGGAGCAGCGCCGATGTTCATCCAGGTCATCACGGGCAAGGTGAAGGATCGCGAGGGACTGCGCCGGCAGGTGGATCGTTGGGAATCGGAGGTGCGGCCCGGAGCCACGGGCTTCCTCGGCGGCACCTCTGGCATCACCGAGGACGGGCGTCTCGTGGTGCTCGCCCGCTTCGAGTCGGCCGAGGCCGCGCAGCGCAACAGCGAGCGCCCCGAGCAGAGTGCATGGTGGGCCGAGACCGAGAAGGTCATCGAGGCCCCCGAGTTCCGTGACAGCGTCGACATCATCACCACGCTGGGTGGCGGCTCCGACGAGGCCGGGTTCGTGCAGGTCATGCGCGGCCGGGTCGTCGATGCCGACAAGGCGCGACAGCTCCGCGAGCGTCACACCGAGGTCGAGGCGTTCATGCGCAAGCATCGCCCTGACGTGCTCGGCGACGTGGTCGTGGTGCACGCCGATGGGACCTATACCGACGCCGTGTACTTCACGTCGAAGGCCGATGCCCGGGCCGGTGAGGCCAAGGACATGCCCCCGGAGGCGATGGGCGATCTCGGCGAGCTCATGGCGGCGATCGAGGTGGACGAGTACCTCGACCTGGAGGAGCCCTGGCTCCGGTAGCGGGGTCCCAGCCGGTGCCCTCGGGTGGCACCGTGGGTAGGCTCGACCCGGTGGGGACCGTAGCGCTCGCCGCCAGCACGTAACGAGTCCTATGGCCTACCTGCGCCCCGCCTGGTTCACCCGCAGGGTGTTCAACCCACTGGCGATCCGCTTCGGGATCGGCGACACGACCGGGCTCTCGGTGCCCGGGCGTCGGACCGGCCGTGTGCACACCGTGCCGGTAGTGCTGGTCGAGCACGATGGCGCCCGCTATCTGGTATCATCCCGTGGCGAGACCGAATGGGTGCGCAACCTGCGGGCCGCCGACGGCCAGGCCGAGATTCGTCGGCGACGCGAGGCCGAGCGCGTGCACGCGGCCGAGGTGCCAGTCGGTGCGCGAGCTCCGTTGCTCGATGCCTACCGGCGCAAGAACGGACGGGTAGTGGAGCCGTACTTCGCGAAGCTTCCCGACCCCGCGGACCACCCGGTGTTCCGGATCGAGACGGTCCCGTAGGCACCTCGTGGCATGACCCTGACGGAGCTCGAGCGGGCGTGGTGCGAGGACCATCCTTGGGACTTCTCGGACCTGAGCGCTCTCTACGTGAACTGCACCTTGAAGCCTTCCCCCGAGGTCTCGCACACTCAGGGTCTCATGGACCGTTCGATCGCAGTGCTGGAGGCGAACCGCGTGCGCGTGGAGCGGGTGCGAGCCGTCGACCTCCAGCTCGTGGCGGGGGTGGAACCCGACATGACGGAGCCGGGCGGTCCGGTCGACGACTGGCCCGCCCTGTTCGACAAGGTGAAGGCCGCCGACATCGTGGTGGTGGGCACGCCGATCTGGCTGGGGGAGAAGTCCTCGGTGTGCACGCGTCTCGTCGAGCGCCTCTACGGCAACTCGCACCTGCTCAACGAGCACGGCCAGTACGCCTACTACGGGCGCGTCGGCGGCTGCATCGTCACCGGCAACGAGGACGGCGTGAAGCACTGCGCGATGAGCGTGCTGTACTCCCTCCAGCACCTGGGCTTCACGATCCCGCCGCAGGCCGATGCCGGTTGGATCGGCGAGGCGGGCCCCGGACCGTCGTACCTCGACGCGGGCTCGGGTGGCCCCGACAACGACTTCACCAACCGCAACACCACGTTCATGACCTGGAACCTGTTGCACATGGCCCGGATGCTCAAGGACGCCGGTGGCATCCCCGCGCACGGCAACCAGCGCCGGGCCTGGGACGCCGGCTGCCGGTCCGACTACCCGAACCCCGACTACCGCTGAGCGGGTCCGGGCCCCGCGGCCCCGTACCCGGCACCGTGGGCGCCGCCGCCCTCCGGCTCGTGGGGGTGACCG
>CAZCYE010000038.1:0-15163 GCA_964502775.1 uncultured Bifidobacteriaceae bacterium
TGCGGCTCGCCCTCGAACTCGCCCGACATCTCGGCGATGCCGGCCGCGTTGTCGGCCACCGGGCCGAAGGTGTCCTCCGAGACCACCACACCGGTAGTGGCGAGCATGCCCATGCCGGTGAGGGCCACGAGGTAGAAGGAGAACTGGACCTCGCCACCACCGAGCGCGATGCCCACCCCGATGGCCATGGCGATGGAGAGGATCGACCACACCGTGGACTCGAGGCCGCTCGAGATGCCCGAGAGGATGGTGGTGGCCGGACCGGTCCGCGTCGATTCGGCGATCTCCTGCACGGGTTGGGTCTCGGTGGACGTGAAGTACTCGGTCAGCCGGCTCACGACCTGGGCGAGCACGAGACCGATGACCACGGCGAGGAACGCCCGCCATCCGGGGCCGAAGTCACCCCAGCCCTTGGTGTTGTCCTGGCCCACGTACAGGAGCGCGACGATGCCGACGCCGATGACGGTGAGGATGCCGGCCGTGGCGAAGCCCCGGTTGATCGGCGCCATCGCGGAGCGGTCGTTCTTGCCCGCGCGCACCATGAACACGCCCACGATCGACGCGAGCACTCCCACGGCCCGGGACACGAGCGGGAACACGAGACCCAGCGCCGGGTTGGCGCCGATCGCGTCGAACGCAGGGACGCCGAGGATGATCGCGGCGACAAGCGTCACCTCGTAACTCTCGAAGAGGTCGGCCGCCATCCCCGCGCAGTCACCCACGTTGTCACCGACGTTGTCGGCGATCGTCGCCGGGTTGCGGGGGTCGTCCTCGGGGATTCCCTGCTCGATCTTGCCCACGAGGTCCGCGCCGATATCGGCGGCCTTGGTAAAGATGCCGCCGCCGACCCGCATGAACAGCGCGATCAGCGAGCCGCCGAATCCGAAGCCCACCAGGATCGCGGTCGACGTGTTCTGGAACAGCATGATGATCGTGGTCGCGCCGAGCAGGCCGAGCCCGACCGTGAACATCCCGGCGACGCCACCCGTGCGAAAGGCCACCTTGAGGGCTCCCGCGAGGGAGCCGCTGCGGGCCGCAGCCGCGGTGCGCACGTTGCCGCGCACCGCGAGGCTCATCCCGATGAACCCGGTGAGCGCCGACAGGAATGCGCCGGCCACGAACGCGACCGTGCGGAAGGCCCCCGACTCGCCGAACGACAGCTCCACTCCGCCACCGGGGCGCAGCACTTCACTGGAGCTCGCGAACACCAACGCCGCGACCGGCACGAGGATGAACGCGATGGTCCTGAACTGGCGCCTCAGGTAGGCCATGGCGCCCTCTTGGATCATCCCCGCGATCTCGATCATCTTGGGTGTGCCCTGGTCGGCCGCCAACACACCGCGCACCAGCACGAAGCCGACGGCGATCGCGAGCAAGGCCGTGCCTGCCGCGAAGACGAGCCAGGCCCACTCACCGCCCCCGAGGTGGAAATCCTGGTAGCCACCCTCGGCCGCGAGGACGATCGAGCTCATCTCCGAGTGCTCCTTGTGTCGCTAGCTCAGCCGTTGCGAACGATGTGCCGCCGTTGAACGACCGCACCGCGCGAGCGGGCCAATCCCCGGGCGGGAAACTGCGAAACGCTACTCGCTCGAACGCACGCCGCGCCGAGTCGGGCGCTCACTCCACGTGGTACGGAACTGACGTAACCACCGTGCCCTTGCGGAACAGGAGCCGGCCCTTGAGGATGAGCGCGCTCTGGTTGTGGAGCAGGTGCTCCCACCAGTGCTTCACCACGAACTCGGGGATGATGACCGTGAGGATGTCGTTGTCGTAGGCGGCGTCCAGCTCGTCGATGAAGCGCAGCAACGGGCGCGTGACCTCGCGGTACGGCGAGTGCACGAACTCGAGCGGGACATCGATCCCGAACTCGGCCCAGTTCCGGGCCAGGCGCTCCTGCTCCTCCTCGTCGCTCACCACGCTCACCGCGAGCAGCTGGTGCGGGTTGAGCGACTTGGCGTAGGCCAATGCCTGGAGGACCCCCTTGTGCACCCGCCCCACGAGGACGACGACCGTGTGGTTCATCCTCGGGGGCCGGTAGTCGAGCGCCACGCGCAGCGCGTCACCAACCCGGCGGTAGTGACGCTTGATGGCCTTGAACAGGAGGATGATGACCGCGATCACCACGATCGACACCCACGCGCCCTCGGTGAACTTGGTGACGGCGATCACGATGAGCACGATGAACGTGCCCACCGCGCCTACAGCATTGATGGCGAGCCCCCGGCGCCAGTTCTCCTCCCGGAGGCGTAGGTGATGTCGGACCATGCCCGACTGCGACAGCGTGAACGACGTGAACACGCCCACCGCGTACAGCGGGATCAGCGCGTTGGTGATGCCCCCGAAGGCTACGACCAGCACGCCCGCGGCCCCGGCGAGCACCAGAACACCGTTGGAGAACACCAGCCGGTCACCACGGTTGGCGAGCTGGCGGGGCAGGTAGCCGTCACGGGCGATGATCGACGAGAGGCGCGGGAAGTCGGCGAAGGCGGTGTTGGCCGCGAGCACCAGGATCGCCGCAGTGAAGACCTGGAGCACCACGAACATCGGACTGTTGCCGAACACCTGGAGCGCCATTTGCGCGATCACGGTCTGGTGCTCGCTCGGATAAGGATGCAACTCGGTCGCGAGCACCGACACGCCGAAGAACAACGTCCCGAGGATCAGCCCCATCCATAGCAGCGTGGTGGCCGCGTTGCGCGCCTCGGGACGCCGGAAGGCCGGGACGCCGTTCGAGATGGCCTCGACCCCGGTCAGCGCGACCGCTCCCGACGAGAAGCCCTTCAGCACGAGGAACACGGTCAAGCTGCCACCGGCTTGGAGGGTGCCCTCGAACGCCTTCGAGTCGAAAGGGACACGGGCGAGATCTTCGGAGATGTAGGCCCGCACGAGCCCGTAGATCACGAGGGCGCCGAGCGACACGATATAGACGTAGGTGGGCAGCGAGAACAGCCGGCCTGACTCCCTGACACCGCGCAGGTTGGCGAGCGCGATGAACGCGATGAGGCCGAGCGCCACGACCACGCGGTGGTCGGCGAGCGACCGTAGCTCGGGGATCGAGATGATCGCCGCGACGCCGGCCGAGATCGACACCGCGACGGTGAGGATGTAGTCGACGAGCAGCGACGCACCGGCCAGCAGCGACGCGCTCTCGCCGAGGTTCTCCCGGCTCACGATGTAAGCGCCGCCGCCGCTCGGATAGGCATGGATGGTCTGGCGGTACGACGCGATCACGATCGCGAGCAGGACCGCGACCACGATCGCGATGGGCACGAGCGTGGTGAGGCCCTTGGCCAGACTGGACGGCGCCATCGCCGCACCGATCGCGGTGACGAAGAGGATCTCCTCGGTGGCATACGCCGTCGACGAGATGGCGTCGGACGAGAAGACCGCCAGCGCGACCTTCTTGGAGATGCGCTGGTGCTCCTGCTCCGAGGTCGCCAGAGGGCGACCCACCAGGACCCGCTTCACCAACGCCACGCGGTGGCCTCCCCGATCTCGACTCGATGGATCCTCACCGCTCAACGACGCCGCGGCCGGAGCCTCAGCATGCCATTGGCCGACCCGGTGATCAGGGCTCTCCGACGTCGACCGGGAGCGCGCCTACGATCGCCGCGTCGAGGCCCACGGCGCTCGAGCGCCGAGCGGGGATTCTGGAGGCGATGTGCACGTCATCGTGGTCGGCTGCGGCCGGGTGGGCAGCGAGCTGGCGGGCGCGCTCGAGCAGAGCGGCCACACCGTGACCATCGTCGACAAGAACCCGACCGCGTTCCGGAGGCTGGCCAAGGGCTTCACGGGCAAGAAGGTGGTGGGTTTCGGCTTCGACCGGGAGGATCTGCTCGAGGCCGGGATCGAGGACGCGGGGGCGGTCGCGGCGGTTACCAGCGGCGACAACTCGAACATCCTGTCGGCCCGAATTGCGCGTGAGAACTTCGGGGTCGAGCGCGTGGTCGCGCGCATCTACGATCCGCGCCGCGCCCTGATCTACCAGCGCCTGGGGATTCCGACCGTGGCCACGGTCTCGTGGACCACGGATCAGGTGCTGCGCCGCCTCCTGCCCGATGCCGAGGGGCGCACCGACTGGACCGATCCCAGCGGCCAGGTCGGGCTGGTGGAGTTCGCGATCCCCCGCGCGTGGGTCGGGCATCCACTCGCGGGCCTCAGCGAACCCGGGCGCTTCTGGCTCACCGCGCTCACCCGCTTTGGCCACGCCGAGGTGGTGGACACCCAGGCCGTCGGCCAGGAGCACGACGTGCTGCACTTCGTGGCCACCGTCAGCACAATCGGCGACCTGCAACGCCGGCTCGAGCGCGGTCCGGAGCACTGATGCGAGTCGGGATTGCCGGCGCCGGCGCGGTGGGGCGGTTCATCGCCAATGGCCTCGTGACGAACGGCCACGAGGTGCTGCTCATCGAGAAGAACCCGGGCGTACGGGATCGCTCGCCCACCGTGGCCGGGATCGAGTGGTTCGTGGGTGATGCCTGTGAGGTGTCGTCGCTACGCGAAGCGGGGCTGGATACGTGTGACGTGATCGTGGCCGCCACCGGTGACGACGAGGACAACCTGGTGGTGTCGCTGCTCGCCAAGACCGAGTTCGCCGTCCCTCGCGTCATTGCCCGGGTCAACCACCCGGAGAATCAGTGGCTCTTCAACGAGAACTGGGGTGTCGACATCTATGTGTCCACACCCCACCTCATCACCGCGCTCGTGGAGGAAGCCGTCACGGTGGGGCGGCTCGTGCGCATCCTCCAGTTCGAAGGTGGGCACGCACGCCTGGTCGAGGTCACGCTGGCCGAGGACGCGCCGGTGGCGAACCAGGCGATCCGCGACGTGGACATCCCCCGAGATGCGACGTTCGTGGCCATCGTGCGCCGCCAGCACGTGGTGATGCCTCGGGGCGACACGATCTTCGAGCCCGGCGACGAGGTGCTCGCGATGGTGACGCCCGATTCCGAGGAGGAGGTACGGCGCGTCCTGACCGGCGGCTAGGGCAGGAGCGTGTAGAAGGGGTTGAAGATGAGGTTGCGCTTGCCATCGCGGGCCGCGACCCCCTCCACCACGAGCCGTCGGCCGGGGATCATCCCTCCGACGCTGCGGCGCCCCAGGAACACCGCGGTCGCAGTGGCGCGTCCGTCGGTGATCGTCACCTCGAACGAGGGCGCACCCGCCCGGGGCACGATGCGCACCGAGCAGACCTCGCCGCCGATGCGCACGCGACGGCGCGGCTCGACGGCCGTCAACGCCAACACGCCGAGCCGGTCGCAGTACTCGACCAGCGATTCGCGGTCGAGCTCCTCGACGGTCGCAGTCATCCGGTGCACGAGCTTCCTCAGCGCCATCGCGCACGACCGTACCTGGCGGACCGCCCGCCCCGGGCCCGCGAGCACGGCGGCGCGGAACCCGGTTTCTCGGTTGGGGTCTCGTATCATCTCCGGAAATGCCCAATCCCCCGCCGCCCCCCCGCCGACGCGCGCCGGAGCCGGCAGCGCCAACGCGCAACCCTCCTCGAGCCGGTGGGCGGCGAAAGGGGCGGCGTGTCCTGTGGACGGTCGTGGTCCTGGTGGTGATCGCAGTGGGCGCGGGCGTCGCCGTGGTGGCGCTCGGCAAGAGCGGCCCCGAGGGCCCCAGGTTCCGGGCCCGGACGGGGGTGATCCTGGAAGTCGGAACCGCGACGGTCGAGAGCGTGGGCGCGCCCATCGAGTTTCCGGCAGATGTGCAGGAGCAGGTGATGGCCACGCTGCGCGCCTACGTCGACGCGGCGATCGTCACGCCGCTACGGAAGCAGGTGGCTGACGAGACCGCGCTGGCGGAGGCGTTCGACGCCGCCGCGCTGCCCCGCCTCGCCGCGGGTACCGAGGACCGCGCCGTGCTGCTCGACGAAGGATTGCCCCGGGCGCTCGGCCGCATCGTCGTGGACGTGGCGCCGGTGCCGCTCACCGGGCTCGCGGACTTCCAGGGCCAGACCGTGCTGGTGGGGGCGGGCTTCGATGCCGACATCACGGCCCGCACCCGGCGGGGCACGACCACCATCACGCGCTCGGGCTCGTTCGACCTCACCCTGGACGAGAACGGCGCCTGGCGGATCAGCGCGTGGACCATGCACGTGGAGCGCTCCGGGCGCGGTGTGACGAACAAGACCACCACCACCACCACCACCACGACGGCGGTACCCCAGCCATGAGACGCACCCCCCTGCTCACTCGGCTCGTTGCCCTGATCACGGCCTGCGGCGTGCTGGTCGCCGGGCTCCTCGCCGTGACGTGGCTCGCGCTCGGCAAGCCGACACCGGCCAAGGGGGAGATCTGGTTCCAGGTGACCGACGTGGGCGGTGACGCCCAGTACATCGCCGCCCCCGAGCAGCCCTTCTTCTTCCTCGCGTTGGGCAACGACGATCGCACCGAGGAGAACCAGGGCCTCGGTGACGCGATCCACGTGATCGGCGTGAATCCTGCGCTGGGCCAGGCCACGATCCTCAACGTGCCGAGGGACACCACGGCGCCCGGCGGCGGCAAGATCAACGGGTTCCACTCGCTGCAGGGCCTCCCCGGGATCACCGCGCAGCTGAACCAGATGATGGGCATCCAGATCCAGTACGCGGTCACCACGAGCTTCCCCGGCTTCATCGCCATGGTCGACGCGATCGGCGGGATCGACGTGAACGTTCCGACCGCGATGAACGATGGGGATTCCGGCGCCTCCTTCCAGCCCGGCCCTCAACGGGTCAACGGCACCCAGGCGCTCGCCTTCAGCCGCGACCGCAAGGACTTCCTGAACGGCGACATCACCCGTACCGCCAACCAGGGACTGCTCATCCTGTCTGCGCTCGCCACCCTGCGAGCCCAGAACCCGGGGGATGCGGGCACGATCCGGCTCGCCGCCATCCTGGCCAAGCACGTGCGCGCCGAGAACGTGAGCCTGGTGGACATGTTCCGCCTGGGCCGCCTCGGCCTGTCGATCGACCCCGCCGCCGTCAAGAGCATCACCATCCCCGTGGGCAGCGGCTCCGGCACCAACCTCGCGCTTGCGTCGGGGGCGTCCGCGCTGTTCGCCGACTTCGCCGACGACGCCGTGGTGCAGACGGCGGGCTGATCCGCCGCCGAGCTCAGGGCAGCTCGATCCGCACCTCGGCCCGCGCGGTCGCCTCGGCCCGCGCACCGAGAAGACCCACCGGCAACGACACGGTCACCGTCGCCGTCACGCCCGAGCACGAGCACCGATCGAGACGGGCCCCGTTGGCCGCAGCCGTCTCCGTGGCCGCGGCGCGCGCCGCTCCCCCGCCACGCCTCAGCGCCAACATGTCGGCCGCGGCGAGCGCGGCGGCATCGGCGGCGGAATCGGCCCGCGCCGAGGCGATCACACCGGCGCCGAGGCGGGCGGCTCCCAACACCGCCGACGCGCTGATGGCCAGCACACCCGCCATCAGCGCCGCCACCGCGCCTCGTTCGCTCGTCCTCATGTTGCTCTCCTCATCGCCTCTCCGGTCGCGCCTCGCTGCTCGCATCGAGCGAACGACCGCGGGACGGGTATCCCGGCCCGCAGTGAGCGAGCCCAAGATGGCGGATACCCGGCTCGCGGACACTCATCGCTCCTCATCGCTCCACCTTCCTGGTCGCGCCTCGCTGCTCGCCGGGATACCCGGGCTCGCGGACACTCATCGCTCCACTCGCATCACCACCCGGGCCGAGAGCTCGGGATCCGGAAGGAGGGGGCCGATGAGCGGGAGGTCGGTGACGGACACGTAGGTGACCTCCACGGTGATCTGCTCGCCCACCGCCGGTCGAGGACCGACGTGGACCTCGGCGGCCGGCACCGTGCGCTTGGCGATGCGCACCGCCTGGTCCGGGTCGGGAAAGACACTGGCGGCGCGGGCAGCCTCCCGCGCCGCGTGCTGCACCCGGATGTGGTCGCGCACCACCAAGGCCACCTGCAGAACGAGCAGGATCAACATCGCCACGAATGGCACGACCAACGCGAACTCCACCGTCGATTGGCCCTGCTCGTGTGACCGTCTCCGGTCAGGGCATGATCGCATCGAGCACCGTGTCGAACAGGTCACCGATGGCGCCGCTCTCCGCCCAGGTGATCAACAGGCCGGCAATGACCGCAGCCCCGATGATCACGAGTGCGTACTCAGCGGTGGTCTGTCCTCGCTCACCTCGGTCGAACCGACGGAGCAGTAGGCGAAACATGACGAACCTCCTTGTTCGTGCCGCCCTCTCTCGCGTCGTCCTCTTGGTGCCGCCGCACCCCAACCAGAGCCCCACCGCGCGCGAGGCCGCCCGTCAGGACGAGGCACCTCCGAGACCCGTGAGCAACACGGGCACGACCGTGAGCAAGCCGAAGGCCGGCAGGACCAGCAAGACAAGGGGGAAGAGCAGCCGCACCGGTGCCGCCCGAGCACGGGTCTCAGCTGCGCGGCGGAGGTTGGCCCGCTCCTCGACCGCCAGGCGGTCGAGCGCGTCGCCGACCGGGGCGCCGTACCGGTCGGACGCGGCGAGCGCCTCGGTCAAGCCTTGGAGTCGCGGCACGTCACGGGCGAGGTCCTCCAGCGCGTCCACGAGCCGCCGGCCCAGGGTGCACGCACGACCTACCTCGTGAAGGTGCGCGGCCACCGACGGCGGCGCCCATCGAGCCGCGACGTCGAGCGCGATGAACGGGGTGCATCCCGATCCGACCGCCACGCCGAGGAGATCGATCGTCACCGGGAGCTCGCTCGCGAGCGCCGCATCGCGGCGTCGACGCGCGCGGCGCTCGGCCGGTGCCACCAGCACCCGTGGCCGCGCGGGAACCCGCAGACCCCATGACCGGTGCCGCGGCTGACCGGCCCCGAGTGCTCGGGCCCGGAGGCGGCGGCTACCGGTCCGAGCCCGGACCACCAGCGGCGTCGCGACCACCATCCCCCAGGCCGTCCCCAGGAGCGTCGCACCGGTGCTCACGACTGCACGCTCGAGCCGACGATCCGGCGGATCCAGAGCGCGGCGAGACCGTCGAGCGCGAGTCCCAGGACCAGACACACCCGGCCCGCCGGAGTGGAGACCAGGGTTCGCACCGAGGACGAACCTGTGAGCGCCGACAGCGCGACGAAGCCGACGGGCAACGCCCCGACGACGATCGCGGAGAGCCTCGATTGCGTGGAGAGCGCACGGGCCTCGGCGATCACGCCCGAGCGCTCGCTCATCGACTGCGCCAGCGCATCCAGGGCCGCCGCGGATCGGCCGCCCACGCTCGCGGCGACCCCCAAGGCACCGGCCGCGGCCCGCACACCCGGAAGCGGCCGTTCGTGCGCCCACACCGCGAGCGACTCGCCCAGGCTCAGCCCGAGGCCCACCCGTGACCGCACCGCCCGCATGTCCGGAGCGAGGGGCCCCTCGTGCTCACCGAGTGCTCCTACCGCCTCGGTCAGCGACGTGCCGCCGCGCAGCGCGGACGCGACGTGCTCGAGCCCGAGCGGGAGCGCGGCCACGAACTGGCGCTCGCCCCGTCGGCGCGTGATGCGCAGTGCGGTCGGTCCCGCGGCCAACCCCAGCACCGCGGCGGGCAGCGCCAGCGAGGGAGTGAGCGCGATGGCCACGATCACAACCCCGCTGACGGAGACCAACCACAGGGTCACTGCCGACTCGGGATCGACCGCCACATTCGCGTCGCGCAACGCGTGCTCGAGCCACACCCGTACTCGTCGGGGCAGTCGACGGCGCGCCCGGCTCCCCAACGCGCGAGCTCGCTCGGCCGCAGCGACGCGGCGCGCGCCGAGACCGAGTGCCACGACACCGGGCGGACCGAGCAGCGCGAGCACGAGCGTCGCCATCGTCAAGCCACCGCGGGGTGCGGAGGGACACCATGACGTCGAGGCGGGCGTCTCGGCGCCGCCACGAGCACGGCCGCTCCGTTGCGCGTGACGCAGATCCCACGCGTCCGCACGGACTCGGCTCCGTCGAGAATCTCCACCACCTCGCTGATGCGACGGCTGCCGTCGGGGTCTCGGGTCACCTGGATCACGGCGTCGATCGCCGAGGAGATCTGGGCCCGCACCGCGGCCAGCGGCAGGCGCAGGCCGGCAAGCAGCACCAACGTCTCCAGTCGCGTCAGCGCGTCCGCCGCGGAGTTGGCGTGCACGGTCGTGAGCGAGCCGTCGTGACCCGTGTTGAGGGCCTGGAGCATGTCGAGCGCCTCCGGCCCCCGTACCTCTCCGACGACGATGCGGTCCGGCCGCATGCGCAACGCGGTACGGACGAGCTCGCGCACTGAGATACCACCGGCGCCTTCGGCGTTGGGGAGCCGGGACTCCAAGCGGATTACATGAGGAAGCTGGAGCCGTAGCTCTGCGGTCTCCTCGATCGTGATCACCCGCTCGTGCGCGGGCACGGCTCTCGACAACGCGTTGAGCAAGGTGGTCTTGCCCGCGCCGGTCCCTCCGGCCACGAGCAGGTTCCAGCCCGCCGCGACCGTCCAGTGCAGGCAGTCGACGACGGCGCCGCCCCCGAAGTGCTCGACCGAGAGCGCTCGATCCGGGAAGCGCCGGATCGTGAGGCAGGGACCGTCGATCGCGAGCGGCGGGATCACGGCGTGCACGCGCGACCCGTCGTCGAGACGGGCATCGACGATCGGGGAAGCGCGATCGAGCCGAAGACCGAGCGGAGCGATGACCCGTTCGGCCAGCCGCACTATCGCCGTGGCATCGAGCTCGAGCTCCACCGGCTCGAGGCGTCCCGCCCGCTCCACGTAGGCACGGCCGGGACCGTTGATCATCACCTCGGTCACGAGCGGGTCGGCGAGCAGCGGTTCGAGCGGTCCGAGCCCCGCGACCTCGTCGAGGAGCTCGCCGAGCAGCACGTCGAAGCGGTCGCTCTGAAGCAGCGGGGCCTCGTCACGGAGCAGCTCGGCAAGCCGGGCCCGGACCGCGCCACCGCGCTCCACACCCTCGAGCTCGGCGAGCGTGGGCGTTCGCAGCAATCGGCTGTGGACTCGCTGCTTCAACTGGCCGTCGGAGACACCGCCAGTCGTGGTGGTGCGTGCCGGCGCGGCGCTCACGCGGCTTCGCCGTGGCGACCCGCGAGCAGCCCCACGGCAACGAGGAGCCGTTCGGCCGGACGGCCGAGTACATCCGGGAGCCGCGCGCCCATCACGCCGGCATCGACGGCCCGACTGACCACGGGCCGATACGGTGCGCGCGCCAGCACGACGCACCCGAGCACGTCGGCAACCTCGCGCGCCCCGAGCGAGCGGCCGGGCTCCTCCACGAGGACCGCGCCCTTGACCCGGGAAAGCAACGGAGAGCGGATCGCGCGGCGCAGCGCCAGGTAGCAGCCACGGATCACCACGACGTGCGCATCGGCGACCTCGACGACCGCGCGTGCGGCAGCCGTCGCCACGGTGCCCGCGTCGACGATCGTCGGCACTGGGGCATCGCGCAGCGCTACCGCGAGCGCAGCACCGGCTTCGGCGGCGGGCGGGGTGGCGCGGCCCGGCGGCGCGCTTCCACGGGGGAGCAACACCAGCCGGGGAGCCGCAGTGATGCCAAAGCGCTCCAGGGCCTCGATCGGAGCTCGGGGGCCGGCGGCAAGCCAGTCGTCGAGCCCGGCTTCGGGCTCCGACGCAAGGCCCAGGATGGCGGGCTGGTCACCGGCGAGATCCGCGAGGCGCGCTCCCTCACCGCTTCGAGCCAGCACCAGCGCGCAGGCGGCCGCGAGCACCGAGGTACCTGATCCGCCCTTCGGGGACCACAAGGCGACGAGCACGCGTTCCCCTTCCCCGGTCATCGAGACCGACGACTCGTCGGCGCGAACCTGACCGACACCGCGCCCGGTGGCGCGGTACGGGGAAGGGGAGGGAAGCGGGTGGGCTACGCGTCCTCTCGGATCTTGCGGGCCACGGCCACACCGATCGCCACGAGGATGAGCAGCAACAGCAGCTTCTTCATGTGAGCCCTCTCAACGCCTACGCCGATGCTCGGCGGCCGAACCGGAGGTCCGGCCGGCGTCATCGTAAACCGTCGGACCGGGCGGGGGAACGCCCCTTGTGGGAGCCGGACCCCCTCGGGTTACACTCCCGCACCCGCAGGATCAACGTGCAGGTAACACACGTCCAGAGCGGGGGCGGAGCTTCCCGGCATGGCCGACCCGATTTCCGGCTACGACGATCTCGACGCGCGCGAGCGCGAGGCGCTCTTGCGCGCCCTGCTGGCGCTCCCCGGCGTGCTCGTGGGCCGTTATGACCGAGAGCACAACCTCGAGTTCCTCAACCCGGCTCTGCTCGAGGAGATCCGGGTCATCAGGATGGCGGATGACGACGAGCCGGTCCCGGAGGCTCGTCCCGAGGCGTTGAAGGCGCGCTTCCGCTCGATCGTCGCGGCGGTGGTCGCGTCCGGCGAGCCCGCGCGGCACGAGTTGCGCTATCACACGTTGGAGGGGTGGCGGCACGTAGAAGCGCAGTTCATTCCCGAGATCGACCACACCGGCACGGTCAGCCATGTGCTCGTCGTGGGCCGCAACATCGCGGCCGAGCGAGAGGCCCAGGACGAGCTGCGCGAGACGCAACAGCTTGCCCACGTGGGCTCCTGGTCCTGGGACGTCGCATCGGGGGAGTTCCACGCGACCGACGAGTACTGCCGGATCGTCGGACTCGACCCCAGTGCCGCCTGCGATCCCGAAGCAGTGCTGGCCCGCACCCATCCCGACGACCAGCCGCTCGTGCGCGACGTCCTCGTGCGGGTACGAGATCTCCACGAGGCCGTCGATGTCGAGTTCCGGCTCGTGGGCCCCGAGGGCGAACGGACCCTGCACAGCGTCGCCGAGCCGGTGCTCGACGACGCCGACCGCGTGATCGGGATGCGGGGCGTGCTGCGTGACGTGACCGAGCTGCGAGATCGCGAGCGAGAGCAACGGGGCCATGCGGCCCAGGTCCGGGCGCTGCTCGACAGCTCACCCGACCCCATCTCCCGCTACGACCGGGATCTCCGCGTGGTCGCCGCGAACCGGGCGACGCTGGCGCTGGCCGGACTCCCCGAGGCGGCCGTGCTCGGGCACACGAACGCCGAGATCGGCTACCCGCCCGAGGAGGTGGAGTTCCGCGATCACGAGCTCCGCGTGGTGTTCGAGACCGGTGAGCCCCGCACCCACGACCACGAGACCAGGACCCAGGACGGCTCCGTCCTGTGGTTCGAGTCGACGGCGGTGCCGGAGTTCGACGCGGAGGGAACGGTGACCCATGCGGTGCTGGCTTCGCGTGACATCACGAACCGCAAGCACGCCGAGATCGACCTCGCTCGCCGGGCCATGGAGGACGGGCTCACGCGCTTGGCGAACCGGGCCGGCCTGCTCGGCGAGCTGGAGCGCTCGTTGCGGCGCCGGGCCCGGACGAACCGACCCGTCGCGCTCATGATGCTCGACCTCGATCACTTCAAGCTGGTCAACGATTCGCTCGGACACGCTGTGGGGGACCGTCTCCTGGTGGACATCGCGGGGAGGTTGCGCGCGGCGGTTCGACCCACCGATACGTTGGCTCGCCTCGGCGGAGACGAGTTCGTGGTCCTGCTCGAGGATCTCGGTGAGGCGATCGAACCCGCGCGCGTTGCGGATCGCATCCTCGACACGCTTCGGCACCCCATCGAGTTGGATCACCACGAGCTCACCACGACCGCGAGCATCGGTATCGCCGTTGCCGACGTCGAGGGTGTGAATTCCGGGACGCTGCTCGACCAGGCCGACGCGGCGATGTACGCGGCCAAGGAGGCCGGCCGCGATCGTTACGAGTTCTTCGGCGAGGAGCTCTCACAGCGTGTTGACGAGCGGGTCGCGCTCGAGCGCGCGCTACGAACGGCGCTCAGCCGCGATGAGCTCCGAGTGCTGTACCAACCCGAGGTGGATCTGGTCACGGGGCGGATCCGCGCCGCCGAGGCGTTCCTACGGTGGATCCATCCCGACCGCGGTCTCCTTGAGGCGAAGCGGTTCATCGCGGTCGCCGAGGAGACCGGCCAGATCTGCCAGATCGGCGCGTGGGTCCTCGATCGGGTGTGCGAGCAGGCGGCGCGATGGCACAACGATCACCATCGGATCGCGGTGAGGGTCAACCTGTCGCCCGTACAGCTCGCAGATCGGGATTTCCCGGAACTGGTGCGCGCCACGCTCTCCCGCTATGGCCTCGGATCCGAGAAGGTCTCCTTCGACATCGTGGAGGCCACCGCGCTGGCGTCCGCGCCGATGGTGCGCCAGAACCTCCACACGCTCGAGCGGGAGATCGGCGTGCGGTTCGCGCTCGACGACTTCGGCACCGGGTACTCGTCGATCGCGTCGCTGCGGGATCTCCCCACCCGCGCGTTGAAGATCGACCGATCGCTGGTTGCCCGAATCAACCACGATGCCGGCGAGCACGCGGTGGTGGCAGCCCTGACCGCCCTCGCCCGTGAGCTCGGCCTCGAGGTGATCGCCGAAGGGGTGGAGCAGCCCGAGCAGGCCCAGGCCCTGCGCGACCTCGGCGTACACGCGGCCCAGGGAATCCTGTTCAGCCCACCGGTGGACGCCAACCTCGTGAGCCACCTGCTCGAGGCCGGCACGCCCTTCACGACGGGCGTCGTCCCCGCTCTCGGCGCCTCTCGCTAGACCGCGAGGAGGTCGCGGGCCCCGGTGTCGGCCGAGGGATGGCGGAGCTTCGACATCGCGCGAGCCTCGATCTGACGAATCCGCTCGCGGGTGAGGTTGAAGTACTCGCCGACTTCCTCGAGGGTTCGGGGCTCACCCCGGTCGAGCCCGAACCGCAGCGCGAGAATCTGCCGCTCTCGCTCGTCGAGGGGCGAGAGCAGCTTCTCGATCTCGTCGGGCAGCAACGCCGTTGCTGCCACCTCGAACGGGGACTCCGCGGAGCGGTCCTCCACGATGTCGCCGAGCTCGGCGTCACCGTCTTCGCGCAACGGCTCCGACAGCGACAGGGGCTCGGCCGCGAAGCGCAGCGCCTCGGTCACCTTGTCCTCGGGCATCTCCACCTCGGCCGCGAGCTCCGAGAGCGTGGCGGGGCGACCGAGCTTGAGCTCGAGACGTGAGCGTGCCTTTTGCAGTCGCGCCAGCGTGTCGCCGGCGTGCACCGGCAGCCGGATGGTTCGGCCGGTGTTGGCGATGCCCCGGGTGATCGCCTGGCGGATCCACCACGTGGCGTAGGTGGAGAACTTGAAGCCCTT
>CAZCYE010000039.1:0-14866 GCA_964502775.1 uncultured Bifidobacteriaceae bacterium
TGAGAAGTTCGACTACACCAAGGGCTTCAAGTTCTCCACGTACGCCACGTGGTGGATCCGCCAGGCGATCACACGTGCAATCGCCGACCAGGCGCGCACGATCCGCATCCCGGTGCACATGGTGGAGACCATGCACAAGGTGCAGCGCGTCCAGCGGGGCCTGCTCCAGGAGCTGAGCCGCGAGCCCACGATCGACGAGATCGCCGACAAGTCGGATCTCACGCCCGACAAGGTGCGCGAGATCCACCGGATCTCCCAGGAGCCGCTGTCGCTCGAGACCCCGGTGGGGGAGGAGGACGACTCGTCCCTCGGTGACTTCGTGGAGGATCCCAGCGCCAAGGAGCCGATCTCGGAGGCCGAGCAGAGCGACCTCAGGGACCGCATCGGCAAGGTGCTGGGTGAGCTCACCCAGCGCGAGCAGGCGATCATGCGCCGCCGGTTCGGTCTCGACGACGGCCAGGTGCGCACGCTCGAGGAGGTGGGCCGCGAGTTCGGTGTGACCCGGGAGCGCATCCGCCAGATCGAATCCAAGACGCTCGCCAAGCTGCGCCATCCCACCCGCTCGCAGCCGTTGCGGGAGTTCCTCGAGTAGCGCACCGGTCCGCACCGGCTGCCCCTGGCCTCCCTTTTGCCAAGTTGCCCTCACTGCATGAAGATGCGAGCGAGGCACCACCTAAGGGGCAAGGAAGAGGAGGCCGAGATGGCCGAGACCAAGAGCTTCTCGAAGGCCGACGAGGTGCGCGAGTTCCCCAAGGGGAAGATCGAGGTCGTCACCGTCAACGGCCAGACGGTTGGGCGGGGCTTCTTCGAGCCCGGCTGGCGCTGGAGCGAGTGCGTCAAGCCGATCGTGGGGACCGAGTCCTGCCAGGTCGAGCACTTCGGTTACGTCGAGTCCGGGCGCATGAAGATCCAGTTCGACGACGGCAGTGAAGTCGAGGTGGGCCCGGGCGAGATGATGCACGCGCAGCCCGGCCACGACGGCTGGACCGTGGGTGACGAAGCCTGCGTCATCGTTGATCTGATGGGTGCGCCCACCTACGCCAAGGGCTGACTGGTCACACCACCGAGCGCGGCCTTGGCTTGCCGAGGGCCACGGAGCCACGAGGCGCCCCGCCGCACGCTTGCGGCATGATCGTGCGGGGCCGTAGCTCAGTGGTCAGAGCAGGGGACTCATAATCCCTCGGTCGAAGGTTCGATCCCTTCCGGCCCCACTCCCTCCGCGTTTTGGCTTCGGCTGATCTCATACACCTCGTGTGCTCTACATTCGGTGGGTGTGGGCGTTGCGATGTCTCTCGCTGATTCGCCAATATGTCCAGGAGACTGCCGATGCACGGGGCGCTGTCCCGTTCTGGCTCTCGATACGAGCCATGTCTGCGTCTTGGCGCGCTTTGCACAGAAACGCGGCGGTGACGCGGGTGTCGAATCCGTTCTCGCAGACCTGCTCGTACGGCACGGCTGCATGGGTGCGCGGGCACTCCTGACGAGTGCGGGGCTTAAAGACACCGAGTTGAACCTGCTCGACCCCTCATGTCCCGTCTATTCGTACGCGCCCCACGTGCCGGCAGACGTTCTCGATGGGGTGGCTGCGCACGACGGCGGTCCCGGGCAGAAGTACAAGTTCGCAGTTGCTGACATCACGATCGATGATGGCGACTGCACTCTGATCGCCGCGGCTGAGGCAAGCGACGACCTTGTCCGCCTCGTTACAGATGACCTGGACCTGTTCGACGTGCTTTGTGAATTGCTCGGGATGGGTAAGACTGGGATATGGCCAAAGCGCTCCATAGATCTCCTCGTTGATATGTACGAGTGCGAAGCCCTGGATTTCGACGATCTAGAGACACTCTCGGCCCTCGAGGATCAGCACTATGCGACTTACCCGATCCATCCGGACCGACGGCAGACAAAGCGCGCGATCCTGAAGGCCGCGCTCAACCGTGGGGTCGAGATGCGCGTCCGGCGCGAGACTTCCCAGGCGAGTGATACCTGATGGACCCGGATAAGGTCCCGACTGAGGAGCTCGCACCTCCGGTCGTGCACGTGCGCTTCGCGTATCGAGTTCGCAAAGTCCTCGAGGCATTGCGCGATCGAGTTGATGTCATTGATCTGAACCGTGAGCGCCCGAGTGTCGCGCATCGACCGCCTGGGTTCGAAGGTGACTTCGTACTCGCAGCTCTAGATGTGCGGTTGCTTGTTGTTCTGCTCAGTGGAATTCATTCGATAGCGACGCTCTTAGAGGAAGCGGTCAAGTCCAACGCACTCAATGCTCTACAGAGTTCGTCAGACGTGGAGGGCGTTGTAGTTGTCGTCGACGACGATCCACTCACGAGCGTGGTGTTCGAGATGTTTGATCGGTCGGACACGTTCATCGTTCCGAGTGGGGACGGTGCAAGCGGGCGTCACGCATTCGGCCCGCTCCCGCTCCGGGAGCTAGTAGCCGAGTACCTTGATCTGTTTGCCGTCGAGTGGGAGACGGTGGGCGACCTGTCCTCGGTCGAACTCTTCGACACCACAGCTCAGGTAAGTCGTGGCGCTGAAGCCGCTCTCGCAGAGCGTAAGGTCCGCGATGTTCGTGTCGCGGCCAAGATCGCAGCCCGCGATCGGCTGAGTGAGTCTGACGCGAAGTGGGCAGCGGGGTTGTGCCTACGCGTGTACGAGACGGGCAACCTTGACGAGCTCAACCAGGCAATTGACGATCGTGCGAGTGCCCGATGATAGACAGGCTGGAGCTCACGGCCTGGAAGGCGTTTGACGACCTAACGCTTGGTCTAGAGCGCGGAACGACATTCATCGTCGCCCGCAACGGTGTTGGCA
This sequence comes from uncultured Bifidobacteriaceae bacterium, assembly GCA_964502775.1. GTDB lineage: Bacteria > Actinomycetota > Acidimicrobiia > IMCC26256 > PALSA-555 > CAZCYE01. Next base: position 2,815 of record CAZCYE010000039.1, read on the forward strand.
AGACGTCGATCATGCAAGGAGCCGCGTTTGCTCTGTTCGGAGAGCAAGGGCTTGGCTTTCCACCTGAACACGCGGTCCGCCGAACTAGCAGGGATGTAGCCCGTGTCGCGGTGACGCTGACGTTGCCATCGGGCGCCGAACTCTCAATCGCTCGTACTGCTCCCGCTGAACTCGGGCGCGGTCGTCGGCCGACATTCGAAGCTAATGTCGGAACTCGTGAGCTCTCGGAGTCGGATCTCCGAAGCCTTGTTGGCGACGAACTGCGCGTTGACCCGGCGACCTTGCATCGCTTGGCGTTTGTGCCTGAAGGCGCAGTGACTCGTGAAGCCGAGGAACCGTTCAATCCTGTTGGGCATATCAACCGGATGTTTTCGGCTGACCGCTTGTCGCTGGGGGCCGAGCGCCTTGGTGAGCTCGAACGACGGTTCACGCGAAGTGGGGACTCCTACCGCGCTGCTGAGCGGCGCCTGACAGATGAACGCATCGCTGAGCTTGAGCGGGACCTGGCGGATCGTCAACATGACTGTGATGTGCTTGCAGCAGAACGTGAGGCAGTGCCTGGGCGGCTGGCCGCGCAGCGCGCACTTGTCGAATCCGCGAACGCATGGTCGGCCTATCGAGCACGACGCTCGGCGGAATCGGACCGCCTTCGCAGTGTGACAGAGCGGGTGGTTCGGGAATTGGGCGTAACCGTTGAAGTCGGTTCGCTGGTCGATTCACTTGGCGTGCAACTTGGTGTCGCAGAGGGGTCGCTGGAGGACGCGCGAGCGCGGGGAGCGGAAGCGCGGGCGCGCCTCAAGTTGGTAGACGAAGGGTTCGAGCGCCTTCGGGAAGCGGGTACTAAGTGCCCGGTCTGTCGCCGACCATTGGAGTCTCATGACCGGGACACTGCGGAGGCTGAATATGCGGTTGAAGCAGGTCGGCTCCGCGAACTCATCGAATCGGTTGACGACGAGTTGAACGAACGCCGCGAGGCAATGGATCGGCTTCTGGCTCTCGTAGCGGAGGCGACTCCGAACGTGATCAGCCCACCCGGGTCTCCGGAGCCAGAACACGACCTAGCGTTGTTGGAAGCCCAGGCGGAAGCGGTCGCTGAGGATCTGCGTCGCCTCGATGAGGCGGTGGGAGTCGCGGGCGCAGAACGGGATCGGGCACGGCAATCTTTGAGCGCAAGTCGTGAGTCCAGCGAGTTGTGGGACCAAGCATTGGGAGCCTACCGGCGCGCCGATCTTGCCGCTATAGCGGCCACGACTATGACAGCACTCGCGGATCGCATCTTCAAGGAACGCGCAGAGCCACTCGGGAAGGAGCTAGCCGCAAAGTACGAGCAGCTTCTGGGGAAGGACGGCCTTGTCATGGATGGCGGTTCGCTCGCGCTACGCAGCAGTGAGTCGTCTGTCGATTTCAAGCATTGGAGTGGGGGAGAGCGAGCGTTCGCTGTTGTCCTTCTGCGAATCTTGACGTTGCGCATGACGACGCAGGCCAGGTTCCTCTGGTTGGACGAGCCTCTCGAGCATGTCGATCCTCGCAATCGTCGAGTTCTTGCGGGGATGTTGAGCGAGGTGACGGCGCGGGGTGAAATGGACCAGATCCTGGTTACGACCTACGAAGAGCGTGTTACACGGAGGCTCGCTGATCGCTACAGCGGGGGCGACCGTCCAGCGCGCCTCGTCTATGTGGATCGGGAGCGCCAGGAAGAGTCCGACCTCCCAGACACCAACGAGTAGTCCTCGAAGGGGAGCCTTCGAGCGGTTGGCGAAAGTCATCGTCGGGGACATGAGCAACTCTCCCGCCTCACGAAGCCGCAGCGGTCACCCGCCCTCACCAAAGTAGATTGATGGCATTCGAGTGCATGCGGTAGACGACCAAAGCAACTTCAAGAACGAATACTCCGAGTATGTCGAGCACGTCCTCGCTCCGACTCGCGGCGAGGTCAGAGAACTCCTTCGTTGGAAGGAGCCGGCCTACTGGCAGGAGCTTCGTGTGGATCGACGGCTCTCTGTCCCGTCGCCGGTTCAGCGAATTCACAGCAGGATCAAACGTCCGGAGAGCGTCCTAGACAAGATCTTTCGAAATCCGACTAAGTACGACGGTGTCTCGGCGGCCAGCATTCGAAAGATGCACGATACGTTGGGCTTTCGCATCGTCGTCTACTTCACCTCGCAGTTGCCGTTGGTGCACAGGCAAGTCCTCGAACACCCGTTGCTCGAGGTTTCAGAACATGAACCTCCTAGCGCATTCCTCAGCGAAGATATGAAGAGAAGGCTGGGACTCGATCTGCCCGGGAACGTTCGGGAGACGGGCTACTCGTCGGTCCACTACGTGATCCGACTCCGAGAGAGCGTCGTGCCCGCGGCGGAGCGGCCATGGTTCGAACTCCAAGTGCGGACTCTCGCCGAAGATGCGTGGGCCGAAATTCATCACATCCTGGGATACAAGCCGGACAAGCGGACCTCACTCGCCGTGCGGAGACAGTTCCAACTCATAAGCAGCATGCTCACGACGATCGATGAGCACTTCAATTTCTTATCTGAAGAACTTGGGCGATTCCAGAAGGAGGTCGAGTACGACGCGGACAGCCCACTCAATGCTGAGAATCTTCCGTCTGTACTAGCCGAGTTTGAGTTGACTTGCGCCCAGCGCGAGATCGACGGGCTGCTGAAGGTTCTAAATAGCCGGGGCCTTCCTCTGGTCGGCAACTTCCGCAGGATCGCCACTGACGAGCGAATTCAGCGGATCCGCACTGTGTATCAAACTGAGTCCGGGCTCGACCCTTCCGCGTTTGAAGTGGTCGCGCACCTCGCCAGCCTGGCAGGGCTTGGCGAAGGAGACGGTGAGGATGAGATCCGGTTGATTCGAACCCAGATTGCGATCCTAAGAGACTGGGAGAGTCATCGGCACGGCCGATAGGAGTGCCTAGGCGTTGTGTTGGGACAGACCCTGGGCAAGTCTCGACGCTCGTCATCGTACGTTCTACGCGGAGTTGTTACCTGTGGAGTTGCCCCACTCGAGTCATCCTCTGATATTGCGAGTTCGGTGGTCACACGCTCGGAGAGCAGTTGAAACTCTGGAGTGGGGGAGCATGTTGGCCCCACTTCGCGAGAGGTCTCTCCTTTAAGACGGGTTTGTTACCTAGTTAGGACGTCGCACCTGTCGCACGTGCACGACAAGTGCGCACTCAATGATCCCGTCGAGCGAGATGAAGAAGTTCGACACGATCTTGCCCACGTGGTGCTCCTCCCGTCAGAGCTTGCGGTAGGCCCTCACCGCGAGGGGCGCACACACCGCCGTGATGCCTGCGCACCACAGCAGGGACGTGATCACGTAGTGGCTGGTGCTGTGCTCCACGAGCGCCGCCGCGGGCGCGCCCTGGGTGAGGCCGCGCAGGGCATTGGTCACCTGGCTCACCGGTTGCTCGCGGGCGAAGTCCTGGAGCCAGCCCGGCAGCGTCTCGATGCGCACGAACGCGGTCGAGATGAACGAGAAGAGGAAGAACGGCGTGGCGGCGGCCTGGGCCGTCTCGCTGTCCTTCACCGCGAGCCCGATCCACGCGAACACCCAGAACAGCGCGAACCCGAAGACGAGGGCCAGGCCGAGCGCAGCGAGGATGTTGCCGACGCTGTTGTGGAAGCTGAAGCCGATGATGTAACCGATCCCGACGATGAGGCCGAGCAGCGCCGCTTGGCGGAGCAGGTCGGAGAAGGCGCGGCCGGTCACGAACGCGGCGCGAGCCATGGGCAGCGAGCGGTAACGCTGGATGAGCCCCGACTTGGCATCGACGGCCATGCCGATCGCCACTGCGAAGCCGTCGAAGATGGCGATCTGGGTGAGGTACGCCGGGATCAGGTAGTCGGCGTACTCCAGGCCCGGAATGTTGATCGAGCCGCCGAACACGTACTGGAACAGCAGCAGGAACAGCACCGTCTGCACGATCGTGAACACGATGAGCTGGGGAGTCCGCAGGAGCTGGAGGAGGAAGCGCTTGGCGACCACGAGCGAATCGCTCACGCCCTCGGCGATCGTGAGGCGCGGTGCTGGGGCAGTGACGCTCATGATCCCTCCTTGCCTGGCGTGCCCGTGCGTTCCGACTCGGGCTTCTCTCGGTCGGCCGCGTGGCCCGTCAGGGCGAGGAACACGTCGTCGAGCGATGGCCGGCGCACGCTGAAGTCGCCGATGCGGATGCCGGCATCTCCGAGCCGGCGCAGCACCGTGATCGCCGCCTCGGAGTCGGCGCCGATCGCGACGGTGAGGGTTCCCACGTCGAAGTCCACTTGGGGGTCGTGGCCTCCGTCTCGGGCCACGCTGACCGCCCGCTCGAGCGCGGACCGTTCGCTCACGACGATCTCGAGGACGTCGCCGCCGAGCTGCAGCTTCAACTCGGTGGGGGTGCCCTTGGCGATGACCTGCCCGCGGTCGATCACCACGATCTCGTCGCCGAGGTGGTCGGCCTCGTCCATGTGCTGGGTGGTCAACAGCAGGCTCGCCCCCTCGGCCACCAGCTCCTGGAGGTAGCTCCACAGCTCGAGGCGGCCTCGCGGGTCGAGACCCGTGGTGGGCTCGTCGAACAGCAGGACGCGAGGCTTGGCTACCACGCTCGCCCCGAGGTCGAGCCGCCGGCGCATGCCGCCCGAGTACGTGCGCACGAGGCGGTCGGCCGCGTCGGCGAGGCTGAGGCGCTCCAGGATCTCGCCGGCCCGCCGCCGCGCCTCGGCGCGCGACAGGCGCGACAACATGCCGATCATCTCGATGTTCTCGCGCCCGGTGAGGGCGTCGTCGACGGCTACGTACTGGCCCGCGAGGCCGACCTGGCGCCGCGCCGCCGCCGCGTCGCGCACCACGTCGAAGCCACCCACGCGCGCCTCGCCACTATCGGGTCGCAGCAGTGTGGACAGGATGCGCACGAGCGTCGTCTTGCCTGCGCCGTTGGGCCCGAGGAGTCCGACGATCTGGCCCTCGCCCACGTCGAGGTCGAAGCCGCGTAGCGCCGCGACCGATTTGAACGACTTCGTGAGTCCGCGTGCCTCCACGACGTTCGTCATCTGGTCAGTGCGCTCCTCGGGGGTGGGCGGCCGGCGCCGAGTGTAGGCGCGGGCCCCGGCATGGGCCCGCGACGTCCGGAGCAGTGCAGACTTGCCTCGTGACGTGCCGGCGCTGTGTCGCGGTCGGGCTCCTGGCGTTGGCGGCTCTGGTCGTGATGGCCACCCCGGCGGCCGCGCATGCCGGTCTGGTGGACAGTGATCCCGACGACGGCCAGGTCTTGAGCGAAGCGCCCTCGGCGATCGTGCTGCGCTTCAACGAACCGGTGCGTGCCGCGCCGGGTGGGCTGCAGTTGCTCGACGCGCGCGGCGATCGCGTGCGGACCACGCTGGCTGCCGTGGAGGGCGAGGTGGTGCGCGTCGACATACCGGCGCCCTTGCGCGACGGCGGCTACGTGGTGGTGTGGCGCGTGGCGTCCGAGGACGGCCACCCCATCGACGGAGTGCTCACCTTCCGCATCGGCACCGGTGGGGCCGGTGGCCTGGAGCGTCTCGCGGGCCGGCTGCTCGAGGCGCGGGGGAGTGACTCGGCCGTGCGGGTGACCTACGGGATCGCGCGGCTCCTGGTCTTCGCATCCCTTCCCCTCCTCGTGGGCACCACGATGTTCGGCGGGTGGCTGGCACCCGCGGCGCGTCGCCGTGCGGGCGTGCGGAGGCTCGTGGTCTGGGGATGGGTCGTCGGGCTCGTAGGCACCGTGGTGGGACTCGTCACCTACGGCCCGTACGCCTACGGAGGATCGCTCGCCGACGCCTTCGACCTTGACCTGCTCGCTGACACCATGGGCGAGCGTGCCGGTGCGGTCGCGCTCGCCCGGCTCGCGCTCTTGGTGGTCGCGCTCCCGCTGCTCGGCGTACTCGTGCGAGCGTGGGCGGCCGATCGGTCACCGCCCCGCTGGTGGCCCGGTGCCGCCGCCGTGGTCGGTCTCGGCCTGGTGGTCACGCCCGGTGTCGGAGGCCACGCGTCGTCGGGCGAGCTCGTGGTGCCCGCCCTCGTCGCCGACGCGCTGCACGTGACGGCTATGGCCGCATGGCTCGGCGGTCTGGCCGTGCTCGCGGTGATGCTGTGTCCCGACCGCGACAGCCGCACGCGTGACGGCGGCGGCGGCAATGGTGCCGCCGGAGCGGCCGTGCTCACTCCGATGGTGGACCGCTTCTCGCGGATGGCCACGGTCTGCATCGGGGTCATCGTGGTGACGGGCATCTTCCAGTCGTGGCGCCAGATGCGGAGCCTCGACGCCCTCGTTGACACCGACTACGGCCGTACGCTTTTGGTCAAGGTGGCGTTGGTGGCGGTAGCCGTCGCGTGCGCGGGGCTCGTGCGGCGGATCGTGCGCAGGCCCGACACCACGCACGGAGTCGGTGCGCTCCGGCGTTCGGTCGGGATCGAGGCGGTGGTGCTCGGCGCGGTGCTCGTGGCCACCGCTGTGCTCGTGGACGCGGTGCCGCCGCGCCGCGCGGCGGAGGCACTCGCCGGTACCGACGTGACGCTCAGCACCCCCGGGATCAGGGTGGGGATCAGCCTGGACCCGGGCCGCGTGGGGCCCAACGACGTGGAGGTCGTGATCGTCGACGCCGACGGCGATTCGCTCGACGCTGCGCGTGTCGTGGTGACGATGGCGCCCCCCGAAGGCCGCGCCGGCGAGCTGTACCTCCCACTCCGCTCGCTGGGTGGCGGTCGCTACGTCGCGCCTCGGTTCGAGATCCCGGTAGCGGGGGAGTGGCGCGTGACGTCGCGGGTGCGCGTGCGGGGCCAGCGTGAGGCGCGCGTCGCGGAGGCCACCGTGCCGATCGGCTGACTGGTATCGTCGCTCGCTCGTTCCGGGGTAGCTCAATTGGCAGAGCGCTCGGCTGTTAACCGAATTGTTGTGGGTTCGAGTCCCACCCCCGGAGCCAGCCCAGACCGGACGGCGCGGCGGGGTCGTCCAGGTGGTGTGCCCCTCAGGCGGGCCAGTCGGTGTGGCGGTCGGTTTGAAGGACGGGCGCCGAGCGTCGACAATGGGCCGATGCCGCCCCTCTCCGATGCCGAGATCGAAGCCGGCCTGGCCACACTGCCCGGCTGGCAACGCGACGGCGACGAGCTGGTGAAGGTCTACGAGTTGCCCACGTTCCCGGCAGTGATCGCTCTCGTGACCCATATCGCAGCGCAGGCCGAAGCCGTGGACCATCATCCCGATCTCGACATCCGCTACCGGCGGTTGCGGGTCGTGCTCTCCACCCACAGCGAGGGTGGGATCACCGCCAAGGACCTGGCGCTCGCCCGCGAGATCGAGGCTGCCGCCGGCGACGCCTGAATGGGCACCGCGATCGTCGCCGTGGTGGCGGTCGGGGTGTGCGCCGCGCTCGTGATCGTGGTTGCCCGCGATGCCGGCCCGTCGCCGGCCGACGTGGCGCTCGGCTACGAGCAGGCGTGGGATCGCCTCGACTTCGAGACCATCTGGGCCATGGCGGGCGACGAGCTGCGCGACGGCTTGGCCCGCGAGCAGTTCGTGGCGGCCAAGGCGGCCGCGTACGCCGCGCAGGCAGGTCTGCGCTCGATCACCGCCGCCGTGACCGTGGATGCCGTGCGCTCCACCCGCTCCTTCGCCGTCGTGCGAACCCGGATCGAGTTGAGGGACCACACGACCGTGCACAACGACATCCAGCTCACGCGCCGCGGTGATCGGTGGCTCGTGACCGGCTACGCGTTGGTGCCGGACCCCGCCGCGGGCTGAAGGCGGCTGAAGGGTCGAGCATCTCGGCCTGCTCAACCGGACGACGGTACGGTCTCGGGGTGCACCTCGCGACACTGGAGCCTCGAGCCTGAGCTCCCTTCTCGACCCCGACGAGCTGCTGGCGCTGTTCGGGCGCGCGGCCGATGCCCAGGAGCGCGCGCTCGCCGCGGTGAGCGTTGCGGATCGCCGGGCGCGCACCGCGCGACCCGGGCAGTACGCGGTCGACCTCGTGGCCGACGCGGCGGTGCTGAAAGTGCTGGGCACCGCCCCGGTGGCGGTGGTGAGTGAGGAGTCGGGACGCTCGGGTCCGGCCAGCGCGGCCAGCGCGGCCAGCGCGGCAGGCACGGCGAGCACGGTGACCGTGGTGCTCGACCCCATCGACGGCTCCACCAACTGCGCGCGCGGTATCCCGTACTGGGGGATCTCGCTGTGTGCGCTCGACGCCGACGGTCTGCGGTGCGCCCTCGTGTCCAACACGGCCACCGGGCAGCGCACCACGGCCATCCGGGGGCGGGGCGCGTGGCGTGACGGCGCGCGTCTAGTGGCCGCGCCGACCGAGCGCATCGAGGACGCGGTGGTCGCGGTCTCGGCGCTGCCGCGCCGAGCGTTGGGCTTCAAGCAGGTCCGCGCGCTCGGGTCGGCCGCGCTCGCGCTGTGTGACGTCGCCGCGGGTGGCCTCGACGCCTACGTCGATCCACTGCCCGATCGGAACGCGCCGTGGGACTACCTGGGCGGGCTCTTGGTGTGCGAGGAGGCGGGCGCCGTCGTCGTCGACGTCTCGGACCGTGCGCTCGTGGTGGACGACCCGGTGGCGCGTCGCCAGCTCATCGGCGCGGCCACGCCCGCGCTGCTCGGCGCCTTGCGCGAGGCGTTGGCCTCGTGAGCGGTCTCGATCTCGATGCCCTGCTCGACGGGGCCGAGCAGGCGGCGCTCGCCGGGGGCGCCGTGGTGCGCGACGCGTACGGGCTGGTCGCCGACGCGCGTGAGAAGGGCCCGGGGGACTGGGTGAGCACCGCCGACACCGCCAGCGAGCGCGCGGTGCGGGCGGTGCTGGCACGCGAGGCGCCCGCCATCCCCATCCACGGCGAGGAGGAGGGCGGCGCGCGCGCGTCGCTCGAGTGGCTGGTCGACCCGCTCGACGGCACCACGAACTTCCTGCACCGCTTCCCGGTGGTGGGCGTGTCGGTCGCCCTGGTGCAGGACGGCCATCCGATCGTGGGCGTCGTGCACGCGCCGCTCCTCGGCGAGACCTACCGGGCCCGGCGGGGCGGGGGCACCTGGTGCGGGGGCGATCGGGTGAAGGTGAGCGAGCGTGACCCCGCCCAGGCGATCGTCGCCACCGGCTTCCCGTTCCGCTCCCGCCGCCACCGGATCGGCGAGTACCTGCCGGTGTTCGAGCGCGTGCTGGGCGCATTCGAGGACGTGCGCCGCGCCGCGGCCGCGACGCTCGACCTCGCGTGGGTGGGCGCCGGTGTCTTCGAGGGGTTCTTCGAGATGGGCCTCGGACCGTGGGACGTCGCCGCGGGGGCGCTGCTCGTGCGGGAGGCCGGCGGTGTCGTCACCGACTGGTCGGGTGATCCGTCGGCATGGCTCAGCACCGGCGACGTGGTCGCGGCGAGCCCCGCCGTGCACGCCGTGCTGCTCGAGCTGATCGCGGCCCGGGGCTAGCGAGCGGGCTACGCGTCGCGGGTGAGGAGCCGTTGCTCGATCGGCCCCAAGGGCTTGCGCAGGCCCGCGACGTCGTCGCCGAGGGCGCGGTACACGGCGTCGGTCACCTCCACTGCCCGCTGCTCGGCCTCCGCCGGGCCGGGCAGCCCGTTGGCCACCATCACGAGCACGAGCCCGTGCTCCCGATCGACCATGCCCCGCGACGACGCCATCCCTCCGTGGCCGAACGTGCGTCGTGACGTGCCGCCGCTGAAGTCCACCTGCACCCCGAGGCCCCACGGCACCTCGAGCTGCCACACCGCGTCGGGCATGCCGTGGCGATGCACCGCGGTCATCACCTCCACCGTGGCCGGCTCGAGCAGGCGCGGACCGTGGCCGAGCAGCGCCTCGTAGAAGCGCCCGAGCTCGCGCGCCGGGCCCCGGGCGCCGCCACCCGGCTCGAGCTTGGCGATGTGCCAGCCCTCGTTGTGGACGCGGTCAACGTGGTACGGGACCATCCGCATGCCCCCGTCGGGCTCCACCTTCGGGAAACGATGGCCGCGCCACGAGACCGCCACGATGCGATCACCGAGCTCGCGCTGGCGCTCGGGCGGGATGCCCAGCCACGTGCTCGTGAGCCCGAGGGGCTCGAGGACATCCTCGCGCACGAACGTCGTGAAGGGCCGGCCGTCCACCGCTTCGACCACCGCGGCGAGGATCCGCCACGAGCTCACCGCGTGGTACACGGCCCGGGTTCCCGGCTCGTACTCGGCCGGCGCCCTCACGGTCGCGGCGAGCGCCTCGGCGAAGCTCACGTCGGCGTCGTAGAGGGAGTCGTTGGTCATGGGGAAGCCGCCGGTGTGGGTGAGCAGGTGGCGCAGCGTGGCGCGCTCCTTGCCCTGGCCCCACCCGGGCAGGTAGCGGGCGACCGGGTCGTCGAGCCCCAGCAGCCCGCGCTCCCAGCACTGAAGGACGGCGACCGTGGTGAGGGGCTTCCCCGACGAGTACCAGGCCATCACGTCGTCGGTGCGGAGCGCCCGCCCGGGCGCCGATTCGCCCACGGCGGTGTCGAGGAGCACCTCGCCGTGGCGTGAGACGTAGACCTGGGCCCCGTCGTGCCAGCCGCGCCGGGCGCCCTGCTCGAGGAGCGTGACGACCTCGGAGAGGTCCGAACCGCCCGAGGTGCCCGGAGCCATGGGCCCCGAGACTATTGCCGGCGCCGGTGGGGCCAGCCTCGCACCAAATGGTTTGACCGGCCCGCGCCGGTCTGGCACCCTGGTGGGGCTCGCTGCCGCGGGCACCGCAACCGACACGAGGGCTCGTGTGATGCCACGCCACCCGATGACCAGCCACCTGGCCGGCACCGGGACCGCGCGCGCCCGGTCGGCCTATGCGTGCCCGATGAGCAACGGCTCGTGGGCGATCGTCCGATTCCTCGGCACGACCGACCACAAGCCCCAGCCCCGGCAGCCCGTGATCTCGTAACCGCAACACCGAAGCGAGACACCCAGGCCGCCGGGGCACCCCCGGCGGCCTTTCTCGCGTTTGGGCCCCGATCCACTCTCGACCATTGACCCCCATCAGCCCTACGACCTCAGCCCTCCAACATCAGCCCCTACTGCCAGCCACGAGCACCCAGGAAAGGAGCAAGGCGATGATCGCCATCGAGGAAGTGCTCGGTACCGGTACCGACGCCTGGAGACGCGAAGCCAGATGCGCCGACCCTGCGGCGTCGCTGACCCCGCTGTTCTTCTCCGAGCAGCTCGACGACATCGCGCGGGCCAAGGCGTTCTGCGCCGATTGCCCGGTCAAGGCGCCGTGCCTGGCCGCGGCGCTGGCGCAGCGCGAGCCCTGGGGCGTGTGGGGTGGCGAGCTGATCGTGAACGGCAAGGTGATCGCCAACAAGCGCCGGCGGGGTCGGCCACCCAAGCACCCCCGCCCGGAGGACGCGCTGCCGACCACGTGGGAGATGCCCGTGGCCGACATCGCCTGAAGCCGCCGCGCAAGGGCGGGTCGGGGTGACGACGGTCGGGGCGCTGCCCCCCCGGCGTCCCGGTCGAGCCCCGATCCGCCCGCGGCCGAGTCATCTGCTGCCTGATGCTGACGAACTGAGGGCGCCCTGGGAAACCCCCGGGGCGCCCTCGACGCGTTCGGAACGCGCAGGTCAGCCCATCTCGGGGACCACACCGAGCTGGGTCATCATGCCGAGGTCGTTGCTCACGCCCCAGTGCTCGGCCGCCTTGTCGCCGGCGATCCGCAGCCGGTCGAACATCTCCACCGTCACGGTCTTGCCGGTCGGTGCGATGCCGCCGAGCTCGCCCTTGTGCGTACCCGTCATGATCGAATGCATCCACAGCTCGTCGCCATCGACCGCGGTACTGACGGTCTCGACCTTCAGATCAGGGAACGCGTCGCGGAACATCTTGACGAAGGCCCTGACACCCTCTTTGCCGGGTGGCATTCCGGGCATCGTCTGGTGGTCCAAGAAGTCGTCGGTGACGAGCTCGTCGATCACTTCGACCTTGCCCTGGGTCATCACCTCGTCGTTGAAGCGCTTTCCCAGCGCCTTCCAATCTGCTGCCATGCCGCACCCCCATGAATGTTTGGCCGCTCGGTCGGCCGAGTCTAGGAGTGCGCCGTGCTTCGGTCCACGGGACG
>CAZCYE010000040.1:0-14066 GCA_964502775.1 uncultured Bifidobacteriaceae bacterium
GCCATGGTGCGCATCGACATGTCGGAGTACCAGGAGAAGCACAACGTGAGCCGGCTCGTGGGCGCGCCGCCCGGCTACGTGGGCTACGAGGAGGGGGGCCAGCTCACCGAGGCCGTGCGCCGCCGGCCGTACGGCGTGGTGCTCCTCGACGAGATCGAGAAGGCCCACCCCGACGTGTTCAACGTGCTGCTCCAGGTACTCGACGACGGGCGCCTCACCGACGGCCAGGGCCGTACCGTCGACTTCACCAACACCGTGCTGATCATGACCAGCAACCTCGGCGGCGGCGCCGACGAGCGCACCGTGCTCAACATGGTGCGCAACACCTTCAAGCCCGAGTTCCTGAACCGCATCGACGAGATCGTGGTGTTCCACCGTCTCGATCAGTCGCACCTCGCGCGGATCGTGGACCTCCAGGTCGCGGAGCTCAAGGCGCGCCTCGCCGAGCGGAACCTGGGCCTCGAGCTCACCCAAGCCGCGCTGGACCATGTGGCCCAGGTGGGCTACGACCCCGACTTCGGTGCCCGCCCGCTGAAGCGTGTCCTCCAGCGTGAGATCGCTGACCCGATCGCGCTCGCACTGCTGCGCGGGGAGTTCCACGACGGCGACGTGGTGCTCGTGGACGCGACCAGTGATAACCAGCTCACCTTCAGCCGCAAGGCCCCGGTCGCGGCTTCCTAGGATCTGCCCGCTCGGGGAGCTGCGGGGCGCGTGCGCCTGGTGGTGGTGACCAGCGATGGCGCAACTCGAGGCGTCGTACGGACAAGACTCGTATGGTGAGCGACGGGCAGACGACGCCAGCAAGCGACACCGAGACGATGGCGGCGACCGAGCGGTGGCTGATCGACCGCGGGTTGCCCCACTTCATCTTCCGCTACAGCGCCACCCGTGACGTCTGGACCCGAGCCGCACCGTTCCTCGCGCTCGTCGCCCTGGCCGAGGTCGTGGTCAACGCGCCCAGCTCCGACCTCCCCCATTGGCTCAGTGCCGTGGCCACGGTGGGAGCGTTCCTCGCCGTCCTCTCGGTCTGGATGCTCGCCAACCATCTGCGGCACCGTCCGCTGCTCGCCCGCCCCACCGACGTCGGCCCGATTGAGGTGGCGCTCTTCGTCGTGGTGCCGGCGCTCGTGCCGATCGTCGTCGACGGCCAGTGGCGCTCGGGTCTCGTCACCGGTGGCGCCAATGTGGCCCTGCTCGCGTTCATCTACCTCTCCACGAGCTACGCCATCGTGCCGATGGTGCACTGGGCTCTGGGCCACGCGGCCCGTCAGGTCCTCACCGTGAGCGCCCTGCTCGTGCGGGCGCTCCCCTTCCTGCTGCTGATCGTGATCGTGGTGTTCATGACGTCCGAGCCCTGGCAGATCGCCGACGATCTGCACTGGCCGGTGCTCCTCGTGGCGTCGGGGCTGCTGTTCGGCACCGGCGTGCTGTTCGCGGTGATCCGGGTGCCACGCCAGGTCGGCGAGCTTTCGGCGGCGGAATCGTGGACCGCGCTGCGCGATCGGGTGGTGTCCACCCCGGCCGCACCGCTGACCGCGGGGCTTCCCGACGCCCCACCCGACCCGCCGCCGCTGTCGCGCAAGGAATGGGGCAACGTGGGCCTCGTGGTGCTCGCCAGCGAGGGCGTGCTGGTGGCCACGGTGGCGTTGGCGATGTTCGGGTTCCTCGTGCTGCTCGGCACGCTGACGATCCCGCCCGGCGTGATCCATGACTGGATCGGTCACGCTCCCGACGTCCTGGTGGACTTCACGATCTTTGACGAGCGCCTGGTGATCACTACCCAGCTCCTCAAGGTGGCCGGCTTCATCGCCGCGTTCTCGGGCCTCCAGTTCACGGTGTCGCTGCTGTCCGACGGGCAGCAACAGGAGGAGTTCCTCAGCGGGCTCCGTGACGAGCTGCGCGAGGCGTTGGCGGTGCGGGCGGTGTACCTGTCGACCGCCATCCGCCATGCCGGCGCCGGGCCATCTCCGCAGTGACCCGCCCGCGGAGATCTCCGGTGAGATCCCGGTGGGTGGGTGGACTGGACCCGACTACGATTCCTCCAACGTGACCGCCGTTGCGTCGACCTACTCCTCGTCGCCCGGTGCGGTCACAGCCTCTGTCGTGAGTCGGATCGCCCTGATGTTCGGAACAGCCTGATGCCCGGCACCGTGATCGTCGGCACGCAGTGGGGCGACGAGGGCAAGGGTCGGTTCACCGACTACCTGGCTCGTGAGAGCGCCTACGTCGTGCGCTACCAGGGCGGGCACAACGCGGGCCACACGATCGTGGTGGACGGTGCGGTGTTCGCCCTCCAGCTGGTGCCGAGCGGCGTGCTCTACCCGCACGTGGTGCCGGTCATCGGCAACGGAGTGGTGGTGGATCCCACCGTGCTCGTCACCGAGCTCGACATGCTGACGGCCAAGGGCGTCGACACGAGTCGCGTGCGCCTCTCGGGCAACGCCCACCTCATCATGCCGTACCACATCGAGCTCGACCGGGTGAACGAGCGGTATCTGGGCACCAACAAGCTGGGTACCACCAAGCGCGGCATCGGCCCGGCGTACGCGGACAAGGCGCTGCGCGTGGGCCTACGGGTGCAGGACCTCCTCGACGAGAAGATCTTCCGGGCCAAGCTGGAGCTCGCGCTGCGGGAGAAGAACGGGGTGCTGGCCAAGGTCTACAACCGGCTTCCTCTCGATGCCGACGCGATCGCCGACGAGTACCTCGCACTCGCCCCGCGCCTCGAGCCCCACATCACCGACACCGTCCAGCTCGTGCACGAAGCGCTCGACCGCGATGAGCGCGTGCTGTTCGAGGGAGCTCAAGCCACGTTCCTCGACCTCGACCACGGTACGTACCCCTACGTCACATCGTCGAACCCGGTGGCCGGTGGCGTGGGCACCGGCGCGGGCGTGGGCCCGCTGGCCATCGACCGCGTCGTCGGCGTGACCAAGGCGTACGTGACCCGGGTGGGCAGTGGCCCCTTCCCCACCGAGTTGGGCGACGGTGACGCGGTCGGAGAGATGCTCGTGGACCGGGGCCGGGAGTATGGGACCAACACCGGACGCCGTCGCCGGCCCGGCTGGCTCGACGCGGTGATGCTGCGCCACGCGGTCCGCCTGAACACGTGCACGGAGCTCGTGATCACGAAGCTCGACATACTCGCGCCGCTGCACGAGCTCAAGATCTGCGTGGCCTACGAGGGCGACGACGGGACTCGCTACGACCACGTGCCGTACCACCAGTCGGTGCTGCACAAAGTGCGGCCCGTGTACGAGACGCTGCCGGGCTGGGGCACCGAGATCGATCACGCGGAGCGCATCGAGCAGCTCCCGGAAGCGGCACGGCGCTACCTGGAGGCCATCGCCGAGCTCGCGGGCGTGCCGGTCACGATGGTGTCGGTGGGACCGTCACGCGAGCAGACGGTCGTGCTGCGCCGCGCCGCGTGATGCTGTCCAACTTGCCGGGTCGACTCCGCTGCGCGCTCCCGGCCGTCCGGCCAGCGCTCCGCTTCGTCTCAAATCATCCGATTGGGGCGGCGTTGGAAGCGGCCCACGTTCGTGATGCCCGGCCGGCGTGGTCCCGGCGCCCGGATCCCGGCCACGACCAGCGCGCACCCAATGCAGCGGGTGGGGCGCGATCGTCGCGTGGGGGGTACGAGGCACTCGGAGCACCACAGCTCGCCGCAGTCCTCGCAGCGTCCGACGGCGCGTTCGGTGAAGTGCTTCACGCACACGCCGACGAACGCGTCGCCGTTCGACGTGGCCCTCGCCTTCACCGATGTCCCTCCCCTGGTCGAGCGCAACCGGCTCACCGCTCCGGCACCGGGGGGACCTCGCCGGGGCGGCGGCTCCTACAGTGTCGGCGAGGAGGCGTGCTTACTTGATCCCCCGCTACGCGCTGGACCCGATCGCCGACCTCTTCGCCGACGAGGCCCGCTACGCCACTTGGCTCGAGGTCGAGATCCTGGCCGTGGAGGCCTGGGCCAAGCTCGGGGTGGTGCCCGCCGAGGCCGCCGCCGTGGTGCGCGAGCGCGCCGGCTTCGATGTCGAGGCGATCGAGGCCCGGGAGCAGGTCACCGAGCACGACGTGGCCGCCTTCGTGGACGTCGTCCAGGAGCGCATCGGCGGCCCGGAGGCCGCGTACATCCACCGCGGCCTCACCTCCAGCGACGTCGTCGACACGGCCCTGTCCGTGGTCCTTCAGCGCGCGATGAGCCTGGTGCTCGACGCCGTGGACGCACTGGAGGCCGCGGTCGCGGCGCGAGCCCGGGAGTTCCGCAATACCCCGACGGTGGGGCGCACCCACGGAGTGCATGCCGAGCCCACGACCTTCGGCGCCAAGCTCGCGCTGTGGGCGCTCCAGCTCCGTCGTGACCGGGTGCGCCTCGAGCGCGCACGCGCCGCGATCGCGGTGGGCAAGCTCTCGGGGGCTGTCGGCAGCTACTCCTACGTCGATCCCGAGGTGGAGGCGTTCGTGTGTGAGCGTCTGGGCCTCGTGCCGGCTCCCGCGTCCCAGGTGCTCGCGCGCGACCGCCACGCCGAGCTGCTGTACGCGTGCGCGTCGCTGGGGGCGTCGATCGAGGCGTTCGCGCTCGAGATCCGCCATCTCCAGCGCACCGAGGTGCGCGAGGTGGAGGAGCCGTTCCGTGCCGGCGCCCAGAAGGGCTCGAGCGCGATGCCCCACAAGCGCAACCCGGTCAAGTGCGAGCAGCTGTGCGGCCTCGCTCGCGTGCTGCGCGCCAACGTGGTGGCGGGTCTCGAGGACGTGGCGTTGTGGCACGAGCGTGACATCTCGCATTCCTCGGTCGAGCGCATCGTGCTTCCCGATTCGCTCCAGCTCGCGTATTACCTCGCCGTGCGCTTCCGTTCGATCGTGACCGACATGACCGTCTATCCGGAGCGGATGCTGGCTAACTTCGACCTCTCGCACGGCCTCGTGTTCAGCCAGGCGGTGTTGCTCGCCCTGGTGGAAGCCGGCGTTGATCGTGACGGCGCCTACCGGCTCGTGCAGCGCAACGCCATGCGCGCCTGGGACGAGGGCCAGGCCTTCATCGATGTGCTGCGCGACGACCCGGCCGTGGTGGGGGCGCTGGGCACCGATGGGATCGTCGCCTGCTTCGACCTGGAGCGCACACTCGCGCGTGCCGGGCGCAGCGTGGACGCGCTCGACGCGGGTAGCCCTCCCCGATGACCCCGATGGCCGCCGTCGGGCTCCCGCACCACTCCACGGGCAAGGTCCGGGACCTCTACGAGGTCGACCACGATCGGTACCTGGTGGTCGCCTCCGACCGGATCTCGGTGTTCGACGTGGTGCTCCCCGACGAGATCGCCGACAAGGGCCGGGTGCTCACCGCGCTGTCGACCTTCTGGTTCGACCAGACCGCGAGCCTCGTGCCCAACCACGTCATCTCGTCCGACCCCACTGACTTTCCCGAGACCGCGGGCCCCGGCGTAGCCGGCCGGGCCATGCTCGTGCGGGCCGCGCGACCCGTTCGCCTGGAGTGCGTGGCCCGCGGCTACCTGTTCGGCTCGGCGTGGGACGAGTACCAGGCGTCCGGCACCGTCGGGGGGCACCGCGTGCCGTCGGGCCTGCGCCGGGCCGAGCGGCTCCCCGAGCCCGTGTTCACCACCACGACCAAGGCCGAGGTGGGCCACGACGAACCGCTCGACGCCGCCCAAGCCGCGGCGTTGGTGGGCGAGGACGTGTTCGAAGCCTGTCGCGTCGCGACCCTGGCGGTGTACGAACTCGTCGCGGCCCATGCCGAGGCCCACGGGCTGCTGCTCGCCGACACCAAGCTCGAGTTCGGCACCATCGACGACGAGCTCATCGTGATCGATGAGCTGTGCACGCCGGACTCATCCCGTTACTGGTCGGCCGATGAGTACCAGGTGGGGATCTCGCCACCGTCGTTCGACAAGCAGTACGTGCGCGACTACTACCTGGGCATCGGCTGGGATCAGGTGCCCCCCGCGCCGCCCCTCCCGCCGCACGTCATCGCCGGCACCCGCGCCCGCTACGTGGAGTGCTACGAGCTGCTCGCCGACGCGAGCTTCGACGAGTGGCACGCGCCGGAGGAGTGACGCGGGTCGGCGAGTTACCTCACGGCGCCACGGGTGGGCCACGGTACGATCGCGACGTGCGCTTCGAGGCCCGCGTGGAGGTGACCAGCCTTCCCGGGGTGCTCGATCCCCAGGGTGCCACCGTCGAGCGGGCCCTGCCCGCGCTCGGGTACGCCAACGTGGCCGACGTGCGGATCGGCAAGTGCATCCGGCTCGTCGTGGACGCGCCCGACGAGCAGGCGGCTCGGCGTCAGGTGGAGGAGATGTGCACGCGCCTGCTCGCCAACCCGGTGATCGAGGCGTACACCGTGCAGGTCCAGGAGCTCGACCCGGAAAGATGAGTGCCCGACTCGCCGTCGTGGTGTTTCCGGGTACGAACTGCGAGCTCGACGCGGTTCGGTCGCTCGATCGCCTGAGCGGTACGCCGGAGCTCGTGTTCCACACCGAGACGTCGCTCGAGGGCTTCGACGCGGTCGTCGTGCCCGGGGGGTTCGCCCACGGCGACTACCTCCGTCCCGGCGCGCTCGCCCGTTTCTCACCGGTGATGGGCGCGGTGGCCGACCTCGCCCGGGCCGGCGCCCCCGTGGTGGGGATCTGCAACGGGTTCCAGGTGCTGACCGAGGCGGGTCTGCTCCCCGGCGCGCTGCGCCGGAACACCGGTCTGAAGTTCCGCTGCGAGACCGTCGAGTGCCGGGTGGAGACCACCCGCACCGTCCTCACCGGGCGCGCGGCCCGCGGCGACGTCCTGCGGCTCCCGATCAACCACTTCGAGGGCTGCTACACGTGCGACGCCGCCACGCTCGAGCGGTTGCACGCCGGCGACCAGGTGGTGCTCCGCTACCTGCGCAATCCGAACGGGAGCGTCGACGACATCGCCGCGGTGTGCAACGACGCCGGCAACGTGGTGGGACTCATGCCGCATCCCGAGCGCGCCTCGGAGGGGATCCTCGGCTCCGACGACGGGGTGGTGCTGCTGGAGTCGCTCATCGCCGCGGCGTCCGCGCGTGCCGCCGCGGCCTGATCGCCGCCCCGTCTTTCTGGTCGCGCCTCGCTGCTCGCCGGGTTACCCGGCTCGCGGGCGCTCGCCGCTCCGTCTTTCTGGTCGCGCCTCGCTGCTCGCCGGGTTACCCGGCTCGCGGGCGCTCGCCGCTCCGCTTCTCAGGCGCCACGCCCGAGGCTGGCCTTGCGCAGGACCTCGGCCGGCACCCCCATCTCCCGCCACGTCGCGTACGTGATGCCCTTGCGGGCGGCATAGGACTTGCCCACCTTCACGAATCCGGCCTCGAGCGCGGCGAGATCCGCGGCGGGGCTGCTGCGGGTCTCGAGCTCGACCTCGAGGTCACGCCGCTCCTGGAGCAACTGGAGGCGACGCAACGACGACGCCTTGGCCGCCTCGGTGTCGATCACGCCCAGGCGTCGCTTGATCGACTCGACGGTACGCTGACGCCCGCGGCGCGGCCGGTGCTGGGCGAGCGCATCGAGGTACAGCTTCACGACGCGACCCTCGGCGCGCCCTTCGGCCATCGCGGCCTTGTGCGCGCTGGTCATCGGCTGCTTCGGCATCGTGGGCTGGCTCCTCTCGTGCCCCACTCATCCTGTCACGAGCGAGGCGCGAGGGGCGTGTCGGTAGGCTCGAACCGTGGGCCACGTGCGGGAGCCGATGCACCGGGCGCTGGGACTGACCGACGACGAGTTGGCCGCGATCGTGGAGCTGCTCGCGCGCGATCCGACCGAGCTCGAGCTCGCGATGTATGCGGCGATGTGGTCCGAGCACTGCTCGTACAAGTCGTCCAAGGTGCACCTGCGCCGCTTCCCCACGACCGCCCCGTGGGTGCTGGTCGGGCCCGGTGAGGGGGCGGGTGTGATCGACGTGGGCGACGGTCTCGCGGTGGCGATCCGGATCGAGAGCCACAACCACCCTTCCGCGGTGGAGCCGTACCAGGGTGCGGCCACCGGGGTGGGGGGCATCATCCGCGACGTGCTGTCGATGGGCGCGCGGCCCATCGCGCTGCTCGACCCGTTGCGCTTCGGCCCGCCCGACCACCCCCGTACCCGCTACCTGCTCGAGGGAGTGGTGTCGGGCATCAGCGGCTACGGCAACTCCGTCGGGGTGCCCACCGTGGGCGGCGAGCTCGTCTTCGACGACTGCTACGCCGAGAACCCGCTCGTGAACGTGGCGTGCCTGGGCCTGCTCGACAAGGACAAGCTCGTGCTCGCCCGCGCCGAGGGTGACGGCAACCTCGCGGTGCTCCTCGGGGCGTCCACGGGCCGGGACGGCATCGGTGGGGCGAGCGTGCTCGCGTCGGCGGCGTTCGACGAGGGGTCCGACGCCAAGCGGCCGTCGGTGCAGGTCGGTGACCCATTCGAGGAGAAGCGCCTCATCGAGGCGTGCCTCGCGCTCCTCGAGGCGGGCCTCGTGATGGGCATCCAGGACTTGGGCGCGGCCGGGCTGTCGTGCGCGGCGTCGGAGACCGCGGCCAAGACCGGCGCGGGGATGGACGTGGATGTGGCCCGTGTCCCGCGCCGGGAACCGCGCATGACCGCGGTGGAGGTGATGACCTCGGAGAGCCAGGAGCGCATGCTCGCCATCGTGGAGCCGCGCCATCTCGACGAGGTGCTGTCGGTGTGCGCGCGCTGGGAGGTCCGAGCCGCGGTGGTGGGCCGGGTCACCGGCACGGGGCGCTTCCGGGTCTTCGACGGCGCCTTTGACGGCGCCGGGGACCCGGTGGCCGGCGCCCCAGGAGGTGCCGATCTCGATCGCGGCGATCGTGGTGCCGGACCGCCGCGTGCGCTCGCGGACGTGCCGGTGGCGAGCCTCGGTGACGGGCCGGTGTACGAGCGTCCCCGGGCACGACCGCCCGACCAGGACGCGGTGAACGCCGCTGATCCCGGGCCCGAGCTGGCGCGCCGCTTCCCACCCGGGTCCGATCTCGGTGCCGAGCTCCTCGCGTTGCTGTCCACCCCGGGCCTGGGCGACGCCTCGTGGGTGTGGCGCCAGTACGACCATCAGCTGTTCCTCAACACGGTGATCGGACCGGGAGCGGATGCGGCCGTGCTGCGGCTCCCGGGCACGACGCGCGCGCTGGCGGTGGCCACCGACGGCAAGGCGCGGTACTGCCGGCTCGACCCGCGTGTGGGTGGACGCCTCGTGGTGCTCGAGGCGGCGCGCAACGTCGCGTGTGCCGGCGCAGAGCCCAAGGCCCTGGTGAACTGCCTCAACTTCGGCGATCCCGAGAATCCCCACGTGATGTGGCAGTTCGCCGAGGTGGTCGAGGGGATGAGCGAGGCCTGCGAGGCGCTAGGGATCCCGGTGGTGGGCGGGAACGTGAGCTTCTACAACGCGTCGGGTGGCCGCGACATCGACCCCACGCCGGTCGTGGCGGTGCTCGGGATCGTCGACCCGCTGCGCGACGTGCCCCCGGGCCCGGCGCTGGTGCCGGGCCACCAACTGGTCGTGCTCGGCGAGACCGACGCCGAGCTCGGGGGATCGGCGTGGGCGCGTGGCCACGGCCTCGACGACGGCCAGCCCCCCGCCGCCGACCTCGCGGCCGGCACACGCCTGCACCGACTCGTGGCCGCGCTCGTGCAGGACCGAGTGGTCGCTTCGGTGCACGACTGCGCCGACGGCGGTCTCGGGGTCGCGCTGGCCGAGATGGCGATCCTCGGGGGCTGTGGGTTCCGCGTGACCCCGGAGCCGGGACTCGTGCCCGGGGTGTGGTCCTTCTCGGAGTCGGCGTCGCGGGTGGTGGTGGCGCTCGACGCGGCGTCGGTGCCCGGGCTGCTCGACCAGGCCGAGCACGCGGGTGTGCCCGCCCACGAGATCGGCATCACCGGCGGCGACCACATGGAGGTGGTCGGCGCGCTCGACGTGGCGCTCGCCGACGCCGCGCGCGCCTGGCGCGACGCGATCCCGGATCTCGTCGGCGCGGCCAGCGCGGCTGGCGCGGCGAACGCGGCGAACGCAACAGGGAGCTGACGACGGGTTCGACGTAGCCCCCAGGTGTCGCCCAGGACGCGCCGGGCGTGCGCGCCGCGTCAGGCGCGGGCGTCGGGGACGCGCGTGACCAGGTCCTGTGATTCGAGCCACGACACCAACTGCGCGGCCGAGTCGCGCGCCCGGCGGTCCCGGGTGGGCACGCGCAGCTCGGGGCCGAGGGGCTCCTCGTACGCGGCGTCCGGGCCCGGACCCGCGTCCACGAGCACCTCCACGAATTCGGGGACCTCGGCCCGCAGCCGGTCCCGCTCGGCCCGCGTGGGGGCGCCGTGGGCCACGAGCACGAGCGCTCCCGCGGCCACGAGCATGCGGCACAGCCACGCGAGCGCGCCGACGGGGTCGCCGGGGTCGAGGTGCGCCTGCACGTCGGCGTCGTCGATCACGATCACGGCGTGACCGCCACGTTCGAGCTCGCGGGCCGCCTCGTGGGCGATCGTCGTCTTGCCCGCGCCGCTGCGACCCGTGAGGAGCACGCACGCGCCTCGGTGCTGCACCAGATCGACGCTACCGGGTGCGCGGGAGGGCATCCTCCGGTACCGGGGCTCGTACCGGGCCGGGACTCGGGAGTCGGCGTGGGATACTGGAGGAGCCATGGAGCCGACCCTCGGCCACGCGTGTGGCGTCTTCGGCGTGTATGCACCCGGCGAGCCGGTGGCCCACCTCAGCTATCTCGGCCTGTACGCGCTCCAGCACCGGGGTCAGGAGTCGGCCGGAATCGCGGTGAGCGACGGCGAGACGATCACCGTCGTGAAGGACATGGGCCTCGTCACCCAGGTCTTCGACGAGCGCCACCTCGCGCCGCTCGACGGTCATCTGGCCATCGCCCACAACCGCTACTCCACGACCGGCTCGAGCAACTGGCGCAACGCCCAGCCCGTGTACCGCTCGGTGGGCGAAGCCGGCTTCGCGCTCGGTCACAACGGGAACCTCACCAACACCGCCGAGTTGGCCGAGCGCCTCGGCATGCTGCCCGGGCTCGCCCCGCCCAGTCGCGACGTGGACTCCACCACGGACTCCGCGCTCGTGGCCGAGCTCATCGCCAACGCGTACCCGTCCGAGGGGCGGTCCGACGGGCGCGATCTCGAGTCCGCGCTCGAGCGGGTGTTGCCACACCTGGAGGGCGGGTTCTCGTTCGTACTGATGGACGACGCGCACCTCATCGGGGTGCGCGACCCTCACGGCTTCTGGCCGCTCGTGCTCGGTCGGATCGAAGGCGGCTGGGTGCTCGCGAGCGAGACGGCCGCGCTCGACATCATCGGTGCCCACGTGGTGCGCGAGGTGGAGCCGGGGGAGATGGTCACGATCGACGCCACCGGTCTGCGTGAGCACCGCTTCGCCGAACCGACGCCCAAGCTCTGCCTGTTCGAGTTCGTGTACTTCGCTCGTCCCGACAGCTACCTCTACGGCCGGAGTGTGCACGCCGCTCGCCAGCGCATGGGCGAGGAGCTCGCCCGCCAGGCGCCGGTCGCCGCCGACATGGTGATGCCCATCCCCGAGTCGGGCATCCCTGCGGCCCAGGGCTACGCGCGGGCATCGGGCGTCCCCTACGGCGACGGGCTCGTGAAGAACCGCTACGTGGGCCGCACGTTCATCCAGCCGAGTCAGCAGCTTCGCACCGGCGGCGTCCGCCTCAAGCTGAACCCGCTGCCCGAGGCGATCAGGGGCAAGCGCCTCGTGGTGGTCGACGATTCGATCGTGCGCGGCAACACCACTCGCCAGGTGGTCGCGATGTTGCGCGAGGCCGGAGCGGCGGAGGTGCACTTCCGGGTGTCGTCCCCCCCGTACAAGTACCCGTGCTTCTACGGCATGGACACGGGCCGGCGCTCGGAGCTCCTGGCCGCCGACCTCTCGGTGGGTGAGATCGCCGACTACCTCAAGGTCGACTCCCTCGCCTACCTCGAGCTGGATCGACTCACCACCGCCACGGGCGCACCCCCCGAGGCGTTCTGCACCGCCTGTCTGTCGGGCGACTACCCGGTGCCGGTCCCGCTCACCGACTCCAAGCACGTGCTGGAGTCGCCCGGCGAGGGCGACGCCGACGGCGCCGCCGAACCCGCCCCCGGCATCGAGGCGACGTTGCCCGTGCCCGCTCCACCCTCGCCCGCGTGAGTCGCCGCCGCTCCGGAGGCCGGCTCACCTACGCGGGCGCGGGCGTGGACATCGCCGCCGGCGAGGAGGCGGTCGAGCGCATCAAGGCGCACGTGCGCACCACCTTCCGGCCCGAGGTCATTGGCGACATCGGCGGCTTCGGCGGCGTGTTCGACCTCGGTCACCTCCCGCACCGGAACCCGGTGCTGGTCTCGTCGACCGACGGTGTGGGCACCAAGTCCGTGATCGCGCGCGCCCTCCGTCGCTACGACACGATCGGGATCGATCTGGTCGCCATGGTCGTCGACGACGTGGTCGCCCAGGGTGCCGAGCCCCTGTTCGTGCTCGACTACATCTCGGTCGGGCGTCTCGATCCGCGCCAGATCGAGGAGCTGGTGGAAGGGGTGGTGGTCGGCTGCAAGGAGGCAGGCTGCGCACTCATCGGCGGCGAGATGTCGGAGCACCCGGGCGTGATGGAACCGGGCGAGTTCGACCTCGTCGGCTTTGCCGTGGGAATCGCGGAGCGTGACGGGATCCTCCCCGCGGGAGTGCAACCGGGTGACCACATCATCGGGTTCGCGAGCCCGGGGCTCCGCTGCAACGGCTACTCACTCGCGCGCGCCGCGCTTCAGGCCGGGGGGCGCCGCCTCGACGAGCCGGCGTGGCGGGGGGCGCGGCATTCGCTGGGCGCGGAGCTGCTGGTCCCGAGCCGGATCTACGCCCCCGCGGTTCGCGAGCTGCGCCGCCACGCCGAGGTGCACGCCCTGAGCCACGTCACGGGGGGCGGGATCCCACAGAACCTGGCCCGGGTCCTGCCCCGCCGCTGCGATGGGGTGGTGCAGCGCGGGTCGTGGGACGAGCCCCGGATCTTCTCGGTCGTCCAGGAGGCGGGCGGGATCACCGACGACGAGATGGAGCACGTCTTCAACCTGGGCGTGGGGATGCTGGCGGTGGTCGCCCCCGGCGACACCCACCCTGCGCTTGACGCAGTGCGCGCAGCCGGGCACGATGCGTGGCCAATCGGCGAGGTTGTCGAGGGTCACGGTCAAGTCGTGGTTGCCAGGCGGCACGGGTAACCTGCCCTGGGGCGGAGAAATCGGGAGCAAGCGCCCACCCGGTTCCTCTCGCGGTGGCACGAAGAGTCGGGCGAGCGAGAGAGGCCACCCCCCACATGGATCCCACCCCGCCCCCCGACGATGACGAGCTCCTCACGCCGTCGGAGGTGGCGGCGATGTTCCGGGTCAACCCCAAGACCGTGACCCGGTGGGCCCGCTCGGGCAAGATCTCGGCCATCCGCACGCTGGGCGGGCATCGCCGGTTCCGCCGCTCCGAGATCGAGGCCAAGCTCGCCGAGGGCAACGGCGAGCAGCCGTGACGGCCACGGTGATGGTGGCCGGGGACGGCGTCGATCCGTCGACCTCGCGCTTTTCAGGCGCGCGCTCTGCCAACTGAGCTACCCGGCCAAAAAGAGAGTCCGGCGAGCGAACCCTCCGGCGGTCCTGACGAGATTTGAACTCGCGACCTCCGCCTTGACAGGGCGGCGTGCACTCCAAACTGCACCACAGGACCGTGGGTGCCCCCAGGGGAATTCGAATCCCCGTTACCGCCTTGAAAGGGCGGCGTCCTGGGCCGCTAGACGATGGGGGCCCGCTTCCCCGGAGGAGCGACTCATGGTAGCAGTGGCCCCGTTGGACCTCCCTGGGCACGCGCCGCGCTCGAGGGACGGTCCCACACGATCGGCCGCTCCAGTACGCCGGACTGCGCGTCGCAGCAGCGTCACCTGTCGCTGCACCTCGTGAACGTCTTCGTGGCTCGAGCGGAGGCCGCTCGGCGTCGCTGACGAGCGGCACGCGTACGCTGGCGGCGGGTCGCTAGCTCAATCGGCAGAGCAACGGGCTTTTAACCCGGAGGCTGTGGGTTCGATCCCCACGCGGCCCACT
>CAZCYE010000041.1:0-13752 GCA_964502775.1 uncultured Bifidobacteriaceae bacterium
AGACCACGCCGGGCGGCCGGGCGCTGAAGTTCTACGCATCGGTCCGGCTCGACATCCGACGAATCGAATCGATCAAGGACGGCGGCGAGATCATCGGCAACCGCACCCGGGTCAAGGTCGTGAAGAACAAGTGCAGTGCGCCCTTCAAGCAGAGTGAGTTCGACATCATGTACGGCAAGGGGATCAGCCGCGAGGGCTCGGTCCTCGATGTCGCCGTGGATCTCGGCATCGTCAAGAAGTCGGGTGCCTGGTTCACCTACGAGGGGGAGCAGCTCGGCCAAGGGCGCGAGAACGCCAAGCAGTTCCTGGTCGAGAACGTGGACATGATGGTCGAGGTCTTGGAGAAGGTGAAGACCGCGACCGGTATCGGCGATCAGACTGTTGACCTCACCGATCTCGAGCCGGCCGAGGCCGCGGAGATCACGGATGCCGATGCCGCGACCGGTGCCGAGGAGACGCTCGACATCGAGTCCTAGCCGGAGTCCGCACCGCCCGAGTCCGTACCCATTCGAGTCCGCAGCCCGAGCGCGCAGGAAGTGGTGGCGGGGCCTTGGCCCCGTCACCACGTGCGTCGATCCGCTACTCAGCCCGGCTCGACGAACACATTGACGGTGACGGTCTGCGTGAGCCGGTCACCCTCGGCGGCCAGCTTCTGGCGGATCTGGATGTTGCTCCGGCTCCGCGACGTAAGGGGCTCGTCGAGGCGCAGGGTGGCCGTGCCGGTGCCCCCGCCGCGTGAGCTGCGCAGCGTCACCCTGGTGTCGGTCTCCGGCGCGGTGAAGGTCTGACGGGGCGCCCGTTGGGTGATCGTCACGGACAGCTCGACCTCGTTACCGCGACGGGCCTCGAGCACGTAGGTCGCGGTCTGGCGGACGGTGATCCCGCTGACCGTCGTCTCGCTGGTCGCTCGCCAGCGCGCGCCCACCCCGACGGGCTCAACGGGGAACGGGACCGTGAACGACTGGGTCTGTTGCGCGAGCTGGTCCACGAGCTGGGCGGCACTCGCGTCGAGATCGTCCGGGATCACGACGTCGCTCGTGAGCACCTCGCCCCGGGGGGTGAGCGACAGCGTGCCCGTGAGGCCCACGATCGGTTCGATGGCCCTGCGGAGCTGGCGCGCGCTGGCCGCGTCCTGGGCGCTGTCGTCGTCCACGTCGATGCCGGTGTAGCCGTAGGCCACGGTGATGGCTCCCTCGGGGGTCAGCGCGCCCACCGTCGCCTCGATGTCGAGGTCGAGGTTCGGCACGCGGCCGGTGAGGATTGTGCCGTCGGCGAGTCGCTGGCGGATGCGGGAGTTGGTGGAGAGCACGACCCGCTGGGTGGTGCCGGGCGTCAACGCGTAGCGGAGCTCGGACTGGGGCGCGGCGCCCGGCTCCAGGAGCACCACCACCGGCGCGCCGGGCGGGGTGGGTGCGGTGGGCCCACTGGGGACCGTTGGCGCGAGGCCAGCGGCGACCACGCCGGGCGCGGCGATCGCCAGGGTGGCCGCGGCGAGCAGCGGGACGACGAGACGGCGCATCGCGGCGACGCTACCTGCGGGGTCGCCGGGTCACCTGGTTGCACGCGGGCACCCGGCTTCTACACTCGATGCGGGCCCTGATCAGGCGGCCGCGATCAGGCGGGGCTGATCGGGTTCGTGCGAGGCTGATCCATCGACGAAAGGACACAAGGTCATGTTGGTGGGTGTAGGTGGGATCGTCTTCTTCGTCTCGTTCGTGCTGTGGATCTGGGCCATCTTCGATTGCATCAGCACCGATTCCTCGCTCTGTCGCAACCTGCCCAAGGGCTTCTGGCTGATCCTCATCATCCTGTTGCCGACGATCGGCGCGGTGGCCTGGTTGATCCTGGGCCGCCCCGAGCGCGCCGGCTGGCGTCAGAACGGGGTGTCGTACCGACCGGGGCGCCCGGTCGTCGGCGAGGATCTGCGTTACCAGCGACCCGAGGGGATCACGGACCGACGGTCGGCCGAGCTCGACGAGCGGCTCGCGGCCTGGGAGCGGGAGCAGGCGGCCACGCGCGCACGGGAGTCCGGCCCGGCTGCGATCGAGGCGGGGCCGGGCGCATCGGACCTGGACGGGCGCGAGGCCGAGGTCGCTCGCCGCGAGGAGGAGCTCCGGCGGCGCGAGCTCGAATTGCGCGAGCGCGAGCGCGAGCGTCGCGAGCGAGCCCTCGACGACGACTGAGCCACTCGCCCGTAGACTCCCGGCCATGACGCGCCGATTCCACGTTCGCACCTTCGGGTGCCAGATGAACGTTCACGATTCCGAGCGCATTGCCGGTCTGCTCAGCGCGGAGGGAATGGAGCCCACCGACGACGTCGACGAAGCCGACGTGGTGATCCTGAACACGTGCTGCATCCGTGAGAACGCCGACAACAAGCTCTACGGGCACTTGGGTCATCTGAAGTCGCTCAAGGCGCGCCGCCCCGGGATGCAGATCGCCGTCGGCGGTTGCCTGGCCCAGAAGGATCGGGACGACCTCGTGGCGCGTGCGCCGCACATCGACGTGGTGTTCGGCACGCACAACCTGGCCCGAGCCCCCGCTTTGCTCGCTCGGGCGTCGGTGGAGGGCCCCGTCGTCGAGATCCTCGAGGAGCACGACACCGACCTCGCGACGCTTCCGACCCGTCGGGCATCGGCGCATTCGGCCTGGGTCACGATCCAGGTGGGCTGCGACAACTCCTGCACCTTCTGCATCGTCCCCATCGTGCGGGGCAAGGAGATCAGTCGCCGCATGGGCGACATCCTCCATGAGGCCGAGGGGCTGGCGGTCGAAGGCGTGAGCGAGATCACGCTCCTCGGCCAGAACGTGAACTCGTACGGCCGAGACCTCGGCGCCGGCCAGTACCGGCCCCAGTTCGACGACCTGTTGCGGGGTCTCGACGCGGTCGAGGGGATCTCCCGCATCCGGTTCACCTCGCCGCACCCCAAGGATCTCCGTCCCGAGACGATTGCGGCCATGGGCGAATGCGATGCCGTCTGCGAGCAGCTGCACCTGCCACTCCAGTCGGGCAGTGACCGCACGCTGGCCCGTATGCATCGCGGCTACACGGCGACGCGTTATCTCGAGCGCCTCGCGCGAGCCCGCGCCGCCATTCCCGACCTCGCGGTGACCACCGACATCATCGTGGGGTTCCCGGGTGAGACCGAGGCCGACTTCCAGGCGACCCTCGACCTCGTCGACGAGGCCGCCTTCGACGCGGCGTACACGTTCGTGTTCTCGGCGCGCCCCGGCACACCGGCGGCCGAGATGGTCGACGAGTTCGTGGCCCCCGAGGTGGCACGCGATCGGATGGAGCGCCTCACGGCGCGCGTGGAGCACCACGCGCTTGTCCTGCACACCGCACGTGTGCACCGGGTGGAGGAGGTGCTGGTGGAAGGGCCGTCCCGCAAGCAGCCGGAGCGGGTGACGGGCCGCACCCGCCAGGGCAAGCTCGTGCACTTCCAGGCCCGGGGTGACGCGGCCGCACCGGGTGCGTACAACCAGGTGCGGATCACCGATGCCGCGCCGCACTGGCTCGCGGGCGAGTGGGTGGAGACCCTGCGTCGTGCGCCACGCGCTCGCGTGCGCATCCCGGTCCACGCCAGTTGACGAAGCGTTGGTCGGTCGCGTCCGATCACCTCGCGCTGGTAGGCCCGACCGCATCGGGGAAGTCCGAGTTGGCCCTGGAGATCGCCTCGCGCCTCGGCGACGTGGAGATCGTCTCGGTGGACGCCATGCAGGTGTACCGCGGCTTGGACATCGGCACCGCGAAGCCGACGGCGGAGGATCGGGCCCGGGTGGCGCACCACATGATCGATGTCGCCGATGCCGATGAGGAGTGGTCGGTGGCCCGGTTCCAGTCCGCGGCGCGGGCGGCAGTGGCTGACATCGCGTCGCGGGGCCGCCGGGCGCTGCTCGTGGGCGGCACGGGCCTGTACGTGCAGGCCGTGGTCGACGACCTGCGCTTCCCGGCCACCGACGCCGGCGTGCGGGCCGACCTGGAGGCCCAGGTGGCCACTCCCGACGGGCTCGGCGCCGCCTACGCCGAGCTCCGGGCCGGGGACCCCGCGGCCGCGGCCCGCACCGAGCCGGGCAACGCCCGACGGATCGTGCGGGCGCTCGAGGTGCTGCGCAGCACGGGGGAGACGTTCTCGGGCTCGGGTGACGGTGTCGCCGGGTTCGGCCCCACGGTCTTCCCGGTCCGCATGGTGGGGGTGTGGCTGCCCCGCGATCGCGTGTCGGCCCGCATCGCGGCCCGGGTCACGGCGATGATCGACGGTGGCCTCGTGCGTGAAGTCGAGCAGGTCGGCTCGGGCCGCGGCCTGTCCCGCACCGCGGCGCAGGCGATCGGGTACCGGGAGGTTGCCGAGCACCTGGCCGCCAGGATCACCCTCGACGACGCGCGCCAGGCGATGGTGCGTCGCACCCGCGCGCTCGCTCGACGCCAGCGGATGTGGTTTCGCCGGGATCCTCGGATCACATGGCACGCGACCCCCGACAATCCGTGCACCCTGATGCCTACGATCCTGGGATGCTGGAGGCGATGACCGTGCGCCTCGCCAAGCTCCACGCCACGGGCAACGACTTCCTGGTGATCGATCGACTCGCTGGGCCGGGGGCGGGCTCCGGGGACGATGTTCCGCCGTCCCTGGTGGTAGCGCTGTGTGATCGCCACCGCGGCGTCGGCGCCGAGGGCGTGATCGTGGTGTCGCGCTCCGATGACGGCGCCGACTGTCGCATGCGCTTGCGCAATGCCGATGGGCACCCTGCCGAGATGAGTGGCAACGGCGTGCGCTGCGTGGCGTGGGTCATGGTCCGCGCCGGCTTCACGGGCTCGACGCTCAGCATCGACACCGACGCGGGGCGGCGGTCCGTCGATGTGGAGCGCGGTCCCGATGGGGACGTGGTCGAGGCCACGGTCGACATGGGTGCAGTCACGTTCGATCCGGCGGCCATTCCTCTCGACGCTGCGAGCCCCTTCGATCTCGAGGCGACCGTGCACGGGGTGGCCTATCGAGGTGATGCCGCGGGGATGGGCAACCCCCACTACGTGTTGCTCGTCGACGATGTCGACGCGGCCCGGGTGGTCCAGCACGGTCCCCGCCTCGAGCACGACCCGCGGTTTCCCAACCGCACCAACGTGGAGTTCGTCCAGCCGGTCGACCGGGGGCTCGTGCGGATGCGGGTCTGGGAGCGAGGGGTGGGCGAGACCCTGTCGTGTGGGACCGGCGCGTGTGCGGCGGCGGCCGTGGCCCGGCGGCGGGGCCTGGTGGGCGCCGATGTCGCGGTGGAGGTCCCGGGGGGCCGGCTCCGCGTGGCGCTGGGTGAGACCGTGCGCCTGGGTGGTCCCGTGGTGCACGTGTTCGACGTGGACATCGACGCCGACGCCGACCGTTGGCGTGCGGGCGAGGGCGAGGCGAGACCGCAGTGACCTCGGAGGGGCGCGGCCGGCGTCGGCTCAGCGCCACCGAGGTCGACCTCGCCGTCGTTCGCCAGCGCGCGCTGCTGGTGGGGGTCGGCACCGGCGTCGCCGACCGTGACCAGGCCGAGGCCTCCCTCACGGAGCTCGGGTTGCTGGCGGACACTGCGGGCGCGGACCCGGTCGAGACCGTGCTCCAGCTGCGCGATCGCCCGGACCCTGCCACCTACGTGGGCTCGGGCAAGGCCCAGGAGCTGCGCCTGCTCGCCGAATCTGTCGACGCCGACGTGGTGATCGTGGACGCCGAGCTGAGCCCGGCCCAGCAACGCAACCTCGAGCAGCTCTTCGAGCGCGACGTGGTGGATCGGGTGGCGCTGATCCTCGACATCTTCGCCCAGCACGCGACGAGCCAGGAGGGCATGGTGCAGGTGGAGCTGGCGCAGCTGCGGTACCGGCTCCCTCGTCTGCGGGGGCGGGGTCACCAGCTCAGCCAACAGGGTGCGGGCATCGGCACCCGAGGACCCGGCGAGACTCAGCTCGAGGTGGACCGCCGGCGCATCCTGCGCCGGGTGGCCACGCTCGAAGGGGCCCTGCAGCGTCTCGCCCGCACGCGGGCCACCCAGCGCAAGGCGCGCCGCCGCAACGGTGTGCCCATGGTGGCGCTGGTGGGCTACACGAACGCGGGGAAGTCCACGTTGCTCAACTGTCTCACCGGTGCCGGTGTGCTCGTGGAGGACCGGTTGTTCTCCACCCTCGACGCCACGACGCGCCGGTTGCGTCTCTCCGGAGGTGAGACGGTGCTGTGCACCGACACGGTGGGGTTCGTCCGCCACCTGCCCCATGAGCTCGTCGAGGCCTTCCGCTCGACGCTCGAGGTCGTGACCGACGCCGATCTCGTGGTGCTGGTCCTCGACGGGGCCGTCGAGGACCCCGAGGCCCAGATCACGGCGGTGCGTACCGTCCTGGCCGAGATCGGGGCGGCAGACATCCCGGAGCTGGTGGTGGTGAACAAGGCCGACGCGGCCGATCCCGCGACCATCCGCCGCCTCGCCGGGGTCGAGAACGGCTGCGTCATCTCGGCGCTCTCGGGGAGCGGCGTCGCCGACCTCCTCGACGCGATCGGGCGCCGGCTCCGTTCGCTCGCCCGGGTGGTCGAGCTGCTCGTGCCCTACGGACGCGGTGACGTGCTCGCGGCCCTCCACCGCGGCGCGGAGGTCCTCGTGGAGGTGCACGGCGACACCGGTACCCGAGTGCGGGTCCGCCTCGGCGATGCCGACGCTGGCCGCTTCCACCAGTTCGTCGCGGGCTGATCCGCGCCGCTCCGGCCGGGCCGCACTCCGGCATCACTCCGGCATCACTCCGAGGGCGGATGCGTGGCGAGACCGGGGAAGTGGTCCACGTCGCGGAGCTGGGGGAACCGACGCCACCACGTACCCGCGACGACCAGCGTGGCGGCACCGCCGATGACGACGGCTGCCGCCGGGCCGAACGCCTGGCCGGCGACGCCGGATTCGAACGCGCCCAGCTCGTTGGAGGCACCGATGAAGACGTTCTCCACCGCCATCACCCGGCCCCGCATGCGGGGAGGGGTGACGAGCGGCACGAGGGTGGCGCGGATGAACACGCTCACGGCGTCGGCGCCCGACAGCACCGCCAGTGCGATGAACGCCACCGTGAAGCTGGTGGTCAGCCCCAGCGCGATCGTGGCGACGCCGAAGACCGCCACCGAGACGAGCAGCTTGCGCCCGACTCGTCGGCTGAGCGGGCGCCACGCGAGCGCGAGCGTGATCAGTGCGGCGCCGATTCCCGTCGCGGCGCGCAACCATCCGAGGCCCACCGCGTCCACTCCGAGTCGCTTCTCGGCGATCGCGGGCAGCAGCGCCACCGCTCCGCCGAACAGCACGGCGAACAGGTCGAGCGAGATCGCCCCGAGGAGCACCGGCTCCCGGCGCACGAAGCGCAGGCCCTGCAGGGCTTCGGGGAAGCGCGCCCGGGCGGGGGGCACGGCCTCCACGCCCGTCACCGGCTCGAGCGCCGCCTCCTCGGTCGCGGCGCCGATGACCTCCGCGGGGGTCCACGCGGCCTCGGTCGGCACCGCCAGGGCCGACGGATGCAACCGCACGAACATCAGGGCCGCGGCACCGATCACGAGCAGCATCGCCACGAACACGAACGGGAGGCTCACGTCGACGGTGTAGAGGACACCCCCGATCACCGGCCCGGCGATGGCCGAGACCTGCCCGGTGGCCGAGCGTCGCACGGTGATCCACGGCAGCGTCTCCGGGGGAACGACGTCGGCGAGCAGCGCCCTAATGGGAGGCGCGGCGAACGCGCGCGCGGTCCCGAACCCGAGCACGAGCGCGAAGATCGGCACGACCGACGTCGCACCGGTGCTCGCGTACCAGGCGAGCCCCGCGGCGGCGGCCGCCTCCCCGAGCTCGCCCGCGGCCCCGAGGCGGCGCCGGTCGAGGCGGTCGGCCAGGCTGCCGGTGACGAGCACGAGCAGGGCGGCCGGGGCGAACTCGATCAAGCCGAGGAACCCGAGATCGAGCTCGCGGCCCGTGAAGTCGAAGACCTGCTTGCCCAGCACCGTGGTGAGCGCGAACAGCGACACCGACGAGCAGAGGGTGGCGACCATGACGGCCACCACCGAGGCCGTCCAGGTGCCGCGCACGGCAGTGGATCGCGCAGTGGATCGCGCAGTGGGTCGCGGTGTGGCGCGCACCCACTTCCACCTCACTGCCGGACCCTACCGACCGGCTGTCGTGCATGGGCGTCCATTGCACGCGCCGCCGGTAGCCTGCGGCCCATGGCGATGCCCCCGGGGGGGGCCGGCTTCGTGCCACCTCCGTATCCCCACGACCGGCTCGCGGCGACCGCCGCCGTGGCCGAGCAGATCCCGGGCGGGATGGTCGACTGCTCGGTGGGCTCACCGGTGGACCCGATGCCCGCGTTCGTGGTGGAGGCGCTGCTCGCCGCGGCGCCGGGTGCGACCGAGTACCCCAAGACGATCGGCACCCGCGAGTTCCGGGATGGCGCCGCGGGGTGGATCCTCCGGCGTTTCGGCGTGCGCGTGGATCCCGGCGCGGTGATGGCCTGTGTCGGGACCAAGGAGCTCGTGGCCAGCCTGGGGCGCCTGCTCTCCTTGCGCGACCCGCACCGTGACACCGTGCTGTACCCGGCGATCTCGTACCCCACGTACGCGATGGGCGCCACCCTGGCGGGCCTGCGTGCGGTTCCGGTCCCCGTCGATGCCCGGTGGCGGCTCGACCTCGACCGCGTGTCCGAGCAGGACGCGGCGCGGGCACTGCTGTTGTGGTGCAACGACCCGTCGAACCCCACCGGTGCGGGTGCGAGTCCCGACGAGATGCGGGCCACCGTCGAATGGGCCCGCCATCGCGGCGTCATCGTGGCGAGCGACGAGTGCTACGCCGAGTTCACGTTCGGCGACGACGGTCGTCCGGCACCACCGGTCACGGCCCTGCACGCCGGTGATGACCACGTGCTCGCCCTGCACTCCCTGTCGAAGCGCTCGAACATGGCCGGGCTGCGGGCGGGCTTCGTGGCCGGGGATCCGGCGCTGGTCACCTATCTCGGTGAGGTGCGCAAGCACGCGGGGCTCATCGTCCCCTCGCCGGTGCAGGCCGCGGCCGCGGCGGCGCTGCGCGACGACACCCACGTCGAGGCCCAGCGCGCCCGGTATGCGGCCCGCCGGAAGCGCCTGCTCCCGGCGTTCGAGGCCCTGGGCCTCGTGCACGACGGGGGACCGTCGACCTTCTACCTCTGGCTGCGGGACGCGGCGACCGAGCGGGGTGGTTGGGCGGTCACCACGTGGCTCGCCGAGCACGGGGTGCTGGTGGCCCCCGGAGATCTCTACGGCGAGTCAAGCGCCGAGCACGTTCGGGTCGCGCTCACGGTCACCGATGCCAAGGTGGACACCCTCATGGCGCGCCTGGAGGAGGCGGGCGCCGCGGATGTGGCGCGCCCGTCAGGGATGGCACGCGGATGAGCAGCCTCGAGGCTCGGATCGCGGCGCTCTGGGAGGGTCGTGACGACCTGGGGAGCGTGATGCCCGAGGCGGACGCCCGCGCGGCCGTCGACGAGGCGATCGATCTCCTCGACCGGGGTGAGGCACGCGTCGCCGAGGTGGCCGCCGGTGAGGTGGTCGTGCACGAATGGCTCAAGCAGGCGATCCTGTTGCTGTTCCGCCTCTCGGTCATGGAGACGATCGAGCTCGGCCCCTTCGAGTACGCCGACAAGATCCCGCTCAAGCACGACTACGCCGGCGCCGGCGTGCGGGCCGTGCCCGGCGCGTCGGCGCGGCGCGGCGCGTACCTCGGTCGGGGTGTGGTGCTCATGCCGAGCTACGTGAACATCGGGGCGTACGTGGG
This sequence comes from uncultured Bifidobacteriaceae bacterium, assembly GCA_964502775.1. Taxonomy (GTDB): domain Bacteria; phylum Actinomycetota; class Acidimicrobiia; order IMCC26256; family PALSA-555; genus CAZCYE01. Next base: position 9,793 of record CAZCYE010000041.1, read on the forward strand.
TGCCGACACGATGGTCGACACCTGGGCCACGGTGGGCTCGTGCGCCCAGATCGGGGAGCGGGTGCACCTGTCGGGCGGAGTGGGGATCGGTGGTGTGCTCGAGCCCCCGCAGGCGGCGCCGGTGATCGTGGGTGACGACGTGACGATCGGCAGCCGGTCGATGGTCACCCAGGGCGCCCGAGTGGGGAACGGCGCGGTGCTGGGCGAGGGTGTGATCCTCAACCCCGGGATCCCGGTGATCGACGCCGAGACCGGCGAGGAGGTGAGCCGTGGGATCGTCCCGCCCTGGTGCATCGTGGTGCAGGCGATGCGGTCACGCCGGTTCGCGGGGGGCGAGTTCTATCTGCCGTGTGCGCTGATCATCCGGCGGCTCACCGAGGGGGAGCGGGCCGACAAGGCTGGACTCAACGACATCCTGCGCGACCACGGCGTGGTCACCGGTTGACCCGGTCGACTCAGGGCAACTCGATCAGCCCGGCCGCGTCCAGCGGGAAGCTGGGGTTGTGCGCAGCCTCCCAGACGTGGCCGTCGAGATCGGCGAAGTAGCCGACGTAGCCGCCCCAGTCGGTGTGGTGGCCTCTGCGAGTGATCCTCGCGCCGGCCGCCTCGGCCGCGGCGAGCAGCGCGTCCACCTCGGCCGGCGTGGCCACGTTCACCGCCAACGTGATGCCGCCGAACCCGTCGCCGGGCACCTCGCCCAGACCGGCGTCCGTCGTCAGTGAGTGCGCCCCGTAGAGGGCGAGCACACACCCCGAGCCGTGAAGGAAGGTGACCGTAGGCTGGGAAGCGGGCGACGCCCTCCAGCCGAGCTGCTCGTAGAACCGGGTGGCCGAAGCGACATCGGCGACGCCGAGCGTCACGAGGTTGATCCGGGCCGGAAGACTCACGACCTCAGAGGCGGCGCAGGACGGTGACGACCTTGCCGTAGATCGTGACCTCACCGGGGGCGAAGGGCATCTCGTCCATCGCCCGGTTCTCGGGCCTCAGCACGACCTTGCCCCGGCGGTGCACGAACGTCTTCACCGTGGCCTCCTCGCCGGGAATGCCCGCGACCACCACGTCGCCCGACTCGGCGGTCGGTTGGTGGCGCACGACCACGTAGTCACCTTCGAAGATGCCTGCCTCGACCATCGAGTCGCCCCGCACGCGGAGCATGAACAGCTCACCGCTGCCCGTGAAGTCCTCGGGTAGCGGCACCGTCTCCTCGATGTTCTCGACCGCGAGGACGCCGGTGCCCGCGGCCACGTCGCCGACGAGGGGAACGTGGCGCACCGGGCGACGTTCGACCGCCGCGCCCGAGCTGGCCTCGAAGTGGATCTCGATGGCCCGGGGCTTGCTGGGGTCCCGGTGGATGAAACCCTTGTCCTGCAGGGCCGTGAGATGGGCGTGCACGGTCGAGCTCGACGACAGCCCCACGGCCTCACCGATCTCCCGCACGCTCGGAGGGAACCCCCGCTCGCGAACCTCGGCGTCGATGAACTCGAGGACCTGGCGCTGACGAGGGGTGAGCTCCGGCATGCCGTCGAGGCTACCACGATCAGGTGTTCGGGGGCAAACACCCGTTCGAAAGTGCTTGACTCGGGCACGAACGCGTGTTCTCCTATACCCGAACGGCTGTTCGCCCAGTCCCGGGGGCGATCCCGGGGACGGCCCGCATAGATGTCACACCCCCGTGGTTCCTTGGGCACCACGGCAACAGAGCCGGCAGGAACAGAGCCGGCAGGACAGATCAGGAATGAGCGAAGCGATGGCAGCTGTCACGACCATCCCCGGCATCGGCTTCCGGCCGCGCCCTCCGGCGCATCCGGTCGCCCCGCGCGACGCCACCTCGCGCGGTCGCCGGACGTCCCCCGCGACCTACCGACGCCGACGCATTGCTGCGGTGCTGTTGGCGGTCGGCGTCGTGGTCGTGGCAGCTCAGGCGGGTGACGCGCTCGGGGGTTCCACCCTCGCGACCCCCGAGCGCCGCCCTGCCTCCTCTTCGTCGTCGGGGCCGACGGTCACCGAGGTCGTGGTGCGCCCGGGCGACACGCTGTGGGCGATCGCCGAGCGCCTCGCGCCCGCCGAGGACCCGCGTCCCGTCGTCGATGCGATCATCGAGGCCCGCGGCCCTGCGCCCCTGGAACCGGGCGAGACGATCCTCTGGCCCCGCTGATCGCGGCGGCAGGGCGGGCCTGAGCCCGCCGGTTACCGTGGCGCGGTGCGCTGCCCGTACTGCCAAGCCGATGACGACAAGGTCGTCGACTCCCGGCCCGCCGAGGACGCAGGAACGGTGCGCCGGCGCCGGGAGTGCCTCGCGTGTGGCCGGCGCTTCACCACCCACGAACGCGTGGTGGAGCTGGGCCTCATGGTCGTGAAGCGCGCGGGGATCAAGGAGCCCTTCGAGCGGTCCAAGCTCCTCGCGGGGATCGAGCGGGCGGTGGCCGGGAGCGCGGTCGACCCGGTCTCGGTGGATGCGCTCGCGGCCGAGGTGGAGGAGGAGGCGCGAGCCGCCGGGCCGGAGGTCACGAGCGAGATGGTCGGCCTCGCGGTCCTCGAGCGCCTCCGGGTGCTCGACGAGGTCTCGTACCTGCGCTACGCGTCGGTCTACAAGGGCTTCGAGGTGGTCGCCGACTTCGAGCGCGAAGTGGGTGATCTGCGCAAGACGACCGCCCCGAAGCGCCGGGCGGGGCGGCGCTGATCCTGCCCGAGGCCTAGACGTGACTGAGGCGGGTGGGGCTGAAGTTGACGGTTGACACCAGTGGAATTCCAGTGGTGTAATACACGCCCCATCTCGTGGCCGGGCACCACCCACCCCCAACATATAGTGGCTAGGAGCGGGGCCCGGCAGCAGGATGGGCCGAGAAAGGCCGGGAAAAGGCCGGGACAGGCCAGGACACGCCGGGACAGGCCGGAAACGGCCCGACTCGGGACGACGGAGAGGGGACGACGACCGATGGCGATGGCTCCGGAGCAGATCGGGATCGGCATTCGCCGGCACTTCACCCAGCCGGGAATCCGCCCGTACGACACCGTCGAGTGGGAGCGCCGGGACGCCCGGATCCCCAACTTCAAGGACGGGACCGACGCCTTCTTCCAACCCGATGTGGAGTTCCCGGTGTGGTGGTCCCAGAACGCCACCAACATCGTCGCCCAGAAGTACTTCCGGGGCACCTTGGGCACGCCCGAGCGCGAGTCGTCGTTGCGCCAGGTGATCGACCGCGTCGCCGACACGATCACCGCGTGGGGCGTCCGCGACGGGTACTTCGTCGACGATCAGGAGGGCGCCGCGTTCCGCAACGAGCTGAAGTACATCCTCGTGCACCAGCGCGCGTCGTTCAACAGCCCGGTGTGGTTCAACATCGGCGTCCAAGGCGTGCCCGCGCAAGCCTCCGCCTGCTTCATCCTCGCCGTCGACGACACCATGGACGCGATCCTCAACTGGTACCGCGAGGAGGGAATCATCTTCAAGGGGGGGTCGGGTTCGGGGATCAACCTGTCCGGCATCCGCTCGTCCCAGGAGCGCCTCGCCGGTGGCGGCACGGCCAGTGGGCCGGTGAGCTTCATGCGCGGCGCCGACGCGTCGGCGGGCACCATCAAGAGCGGGGGCAAGACGCGCCGCGCTGCCAAGATGGTGATCCTCAACGTCGATCACCCCGACGTCGAAGAGTTCATCTGGTGCAAGTCGCGCGAGGAGCACAAGGCTCGTGCGCTACTCGACGCCGGCTTCGACATGGACATTGACGGCCGCGACAGTCACTCGATCCAGTACCAGAACGCCAACAACTCGGTGCGGGTGACCGATGAGTTCATGCGGGCCGTCGAAGCCGACGGGGACTGGGAGCTGAAGGCGGTCAAGACCGGGGAGCCGCTCAAGACGGTCAAGGCCCGCGACCTCATGCACCAGATCGCACGGGCGGCCTGGGAGTGCGCCGACCCGGGCATGCAGTACGACACCACGATCAACCGCTGGCACACCGC
>CAZCYE010000042.1:0-13677 GCA_964502775.1 uncultured Bifidobacteriaceae bacterium
GCCACGGCAGACGAGGCCGGCCTTGCGGCCGGGGCGGCCAGGGCGATCGGGCCGGTCGCGGCGAGGACCGCCAGCGTCGCCAACACGGCAACGAGCGGGCGCGACGGGGGGCGGCGGCGATGGAGCGGGGCCACGAAGGGACATATCGGCACCCGGGACCGAGAACCGGAGCCCCGTTTCGACCCCGAGAACGTGGGGCGCTCGGCATCGGCGACCCTCGTGGGCGCAACCCCTCCGAGACTGCCCGCCGCGACACTGCCCACGCATGAGGATGTGCCCACGGCCCGTCGAGTGACCCGCCGGGGTGAGGAGCTGCCGAGATCCCGTCAAGCCTCGGCCGCGGACCCCGAGTGCCTCAGGCGGAAGTCGCCTCGTCGATCAGCCCGTAACGGCGGCGGATCTTCCGGTCGAGGGTGCCGAAGACCAGCGAGTCGACGACGATCCCGATGACGAGGATCACCACCATCACCGCCATAAGCCCGGTGGCATCGTTGAAGTCGCGCTCGGCCTGGAGCCGCTGGCCCAGTGAGAACGTCCCCGGGATGGGCGTGAGCAGCTCGCCGGCGAGCAGGCTGCGCCACGCAAAGGCCCATCCCTGCTTGAGCCCGGCCGCGAACGCGGGCAGGGCCGCGGGCAGCACCACGGAGCGCAGCATCGCCCAGCCCCGGGCGCCCATCACGCGCCCGGCGCGCAGCAGGAGCGGTGGGATGTGGTCGATGCCGGTGATGAGGCCGTTGGCGATCGAGGGCGCCGCGCCGAGCACGACCACGAACAGGATCGCGCCCTCACTGAGCTTCAGCAGCAGGAGGGCGAGCGGGAACCACGCCACCGACGGCATGGTCTGGAGCCCGGTGATGAGCGAGCCGATCCCGGCGCGCAGCACCCGGCTTCGGGCCACCGCCGCGCCGAGGAGCACGCCGATTACCAGCGCGACCGCGAACCCGACCACCCCCCGTTGCATGGTCCGGCCCGCCGCGTCCATGAGCGGCCCGAACTCCTCGTACACCTCACCGAAGACCTCGGCCGGGCCCGGGAGCAGGTGTTCGGGCTTCCACCCGCTCCACACGATGCCCTGCCAAAGCAGCAGCGCGATCGCGATCGCGAGCACCTTGGGCCATGCCGCCGACCAGATCCGGGCCCCGCGCCCCTTGTGCTCGGGAAGGGCGAACTCGAGGCTGTCGAGCCCCGAGAGCTCGGCGGCGAGGTCGCGCTCAGCCCTGGCCATGGCGGCGGACCTCCTGGTGGAGGGCGTCGGTGATCTCGGCCGCGGCGTCCGCCACCTCGTGGGATTCGATCCGGCGCGGCCGGGTGATGCCGACGTCGAACACGTCCATCACCCGTCCGGGCCGGCTCGACAGCAACACCACCCGGTCGCCGAGGCGCACGGCCTCCCGTACGTTGTGGGTCACGAACAGGATGGTGAGGGACTGCTCGCGCCAGAGGCGCTCGAGCTCGTCGTGCAGGAGGTCACGGGTCATGGCGTCGAGCGCGCCGAACGGCTCGTCCATGAGCAGCACGTCCGCGTCCTGGGCGAGGGCCCGGGCGAGCGAGACCCGCTGGCGCATCCCGCCCGACAGCTCGTGGGGCAACTTGGTGGTGAACCCGTCGAGGTTCACCATGGCCAGCAGCTCGTCGGCGCGCGCGTGGCGCTCGGTCTTGGGCTTGCCGCGGAGTCGCAGCGGCAGCTCCACATTGCCGCGCACCGTGAGCCACGGGAACAGTGCCGACTCCTGGAACATGAGCGTGCTGTTGCCCCGCACCTCGACGGTGCCGCTCGTGGGCTGATCGAGCCCGGCAGCCAGGTTGAGCAGCGTGCTCTTACCGCAGCCCGAGGCACCGAGGAGGCACACGAACTCGCCGCGCGCCACCTCCACCGAGACACGGTCGAGCGCGTGCAGCAGGTCTCCGGTGTGGCCGTAGACCTTCGTCACCTCGTGAGCGGAGATGGCCGGTGAGCCGGCCTCGGTCGGGGGGACTCCCGAGGCCGGCTCGACGGACTTCGCCGCGGTCGTGAGACGCGGCATCACTTCGAGGCGACCGGTGCTTCGTCGCGCTGGGCCAGCAGCTGGTTGAGGGTGCGCAGGGCGTAGATGCCCTTGAGCTTGGCCGGCTCGAGCAGACCCACGCGCTCCGCGTCCTTGGCCGAGGTGAACAGTGACGACGCGATCGGGTCCACGGTGAAGACCACGTTGTCGAAGGTCGCGGTCACGAGGTCGGGCGCGATCTCGTTTCCGGTGGCCTCGAGAATCCCGTCGGCGACTGCTTCCTCGGCATCGCGACGGTTGGTGTTGATGTGGTCAATGGCGGCGAGCTCACCCTCGATGATCGCCTTCACCACCTTGGGGTTCTCCCGGAGGAAGTCGGTCCGCACGAGCAGGTGCGTGGTGACGTACTCGCCGTTGGGCCAGAGGTCACGCTCGTCGACGAGGACCTTGCCCCCGCCCTCCTCGATGAGGCGCGTCGCCCAGGGCTCGGGCACCCACGCCCCGTCGATGTCACCGGTTTGGAACGCCTGGAGGGTGAGCGCGTTCTCCTGGGGCCGGATCGACACGTCACCACCGCCCGCCTCGTCGGCGGAGAGGTTGTGCTCCTGGAGCCAGACCCGGAGGGCCACGTCCTGGGTGTTGCCGAGCTGGGGCGTAGCGATCACCGTGCCCTTCAGGTCGGCCGGCTTGTCGATCCTGGGCTTCACCACGAAGAACGCACCGCCCGACGTGGAGCCCGAGACGATCTTGACCGCGCCCTCGGACTGCACGAAGGCGTTGATCGCCGGGTTCGGGCCGATGAAGGTGAGGTCGATGGAATCCGACAGCAACGCTTCCGACGCCAGGCCGCCCGCGTTGAACGGCACAATCTCAAGGTCGACGTTGCCGAGGCGATCGGCGAAGAACTGCCGCTCGATGCCCACCAGCGCGGGGGCGTGGGTGGTGTTGGGGAAGTAGCCGAGGCGGACGGTGGTCGCGTCGTTCTTGGCCGGGGCTCTGGCGCCGGCGGTGGGGGCACCAATGCCCGCGAAGGTGAGACCGACGGCCAGTACACCGGCGATGGAGCCAACGACGGAGCCGTATCGGTGACGATGTGGTCGCGAGCGCATTCCTGCGGCTGCCTCTGATCCCTAGTATCCCTACAAGATAAGTAGAGATACTAGACTACGGGGAACCAACCGGATCAAGTCATCTCGACCGGGTTCCACCGTCCCCCGGGGGTTACAGCCCATGTGGATCTCCCGCCGCACCGACTACGCCACCCGGGCCGTGCTCACGCTCGCGCTCGCCGGGGACGACGAGCCGATGAAGATCGGCGAGATCGCACGGCGCACCGACACCCCGGTCTCGGTGCTCGAGCAGGTGCTCCCCCAGCTGCGCAGCGCCGGGATCGTCCGCAGTGAGCGGGGCCCCGCCGGTGGCTACCGGCTGAACCATGCGCCCGAGGACATCTCGCTCGGCAAGGTGGTGCGGACCCTTCAGGGACCGCTCGCCCCGATCGAATGCGCCACCCGGCGTGAGCCGTCCGAGTGCTCGATGGAGGTCGGCTGCACCCTGCGTGAGACCTGGGCGCGCGTCCGCGACGTGACCATCGGCATTCTCGACGAGACCACCTTCGCCGACCTCGCCGCTCGCGCCGGTGGGCGCTGGACCGCCGGACCCGACGCCAGACCCGACACCGGCTCGGACATCAAGGTCGCGCTGACTGCCAAGCCCACCTCGTAGCCCGGCCGCTCCCCGGGGCCGGTCGAGCACGAGTCGGGGACCCCATTGGAGCCGGCAGTAACATCCGGGCACACACGGGCCCGTGTCCGCACCGAGTGCCCGGCCGCGGCTCGACCACCGAGAGAGAGGATCACACGGCATGCCCCGCGCCGTCCCCGCCACGACCCTCGGCTTTCCCCGCATCGGGCCCCACCGCGAGCTGAAGCAGGCACTCGAGCAGTACTGGGCCGGTGGAATCGAGCGCTCCGAGCTCGACGCGGCCACGGCTGCCATCCGGCGCGCCAACTGGGAGCGCCAGCGCGACCTGGGGCTCGATCAGGTGCCGGTCAACGACTTCTCCCTGTACGACCACGTGCTCGACACCGCGGCGATGCTGGGCGCGGTGCCCGACCGCTACCGCGCCGACGACGGGAGCGTGGACCTCGAGTCGTACTTCGCCATGGCTCGGGGCGGCAATGCGCACGGCCGATCGGTCCCGGCCCTCGAGATGACCAAGTGGTTCGACACCAACTACCACTACATCGTCCCCGAGCTCAGTCCGGGTCAGCCCTTCGAGCTCACCAGCACCAAGGTTCTCGACGAGCTCGGCGAAGCTTCCGCGCTCGGCGTACCGGCGCGGCCGGTGCTGCTCGGCCCATTGTCGTTCCTCACCCTCGCCAAGCAACGGGGTGAGCGGGCCAAGCCACTCGAGCACCTGGCCGGCGTCATCGAGGTGTACGAGGCCGTGCTCGGCCGCCTGGCGGCGGCCGGCGCAGCCTGGATCCAGATCGACGAGCCCGCGCTCGTGCTCGACCTCGACGCCGAGGTGATCGACGCGCTGGCCACCACGTACGCGCGGCTGGTCGAGGCCGCATCGGACACGCGCGTGCTCGTGGCCACCTACTTCTCGGGCCTCCGCCGCAACCTCGCGCCCGCGCTCGCGCTCCCCGTGGCCGCGCTGCACCTCGACCTAGTGCGTGAGCCCGATCAGCTGGAGCCGGCCCTCGCCCAGGCCCCCAATTCGCTCGCGCTCTCCCTCGGTGTCGTCGACGGCCGCAACATCTGGCGCTCCGACCTCGACACGGCGTTGCACACGCTCGAGCTCGCCCGGGACCGCTTGGGCCCCGATCGGCTGCTCGTGGCGCCGTCGTGCTCGCTGCTGCACATGCCGTGGGACCTCGAGCTCGAGACGGGCCTCGACGCCGACCTGCGCAGCTGGATGGCCTTCGCGGTGCAGCGGGTGGAGGAAGTGGTGGTGCTCGCCCGCGCCCTCGACGAGGGCCGCGACGCGGTCGCGGAACCGCTCGCCACGAGCGCGTCCGCCCACCGCACGCGCGCCGCCTCCGACCGAGTACACGACCCGGCCGTGAAGCAGCGGATCGCGACGGCGACGCCCGCGCTCGAGCAGCGAACGAGCCCCTACTCGGAGCGCCGAGCCCGGCAGGCCGAGCGCTTGGACCTCCCGGTGCTGCCGACCACCACGATCGGCTCGTTTCCCCAGACCAAGGAGGTGCGCCAGCTGCGCGCCCGGTTCCGGCGCGGCGACGTCCCCGTCGCCGAGTACGAGACGCGACTGCGCGAGCTCGTGGCCGAGGTCATCACCTTTCAGGAATCCGTCGGGCTCGACGTGCTCGTGCACGGCGAGTTCGAGCGGACCGACATGGTGGAGTACTTCGGTGAGCACCTCACGGGCTTCACCGCGACGGCCAACGGCTGGGTCCAGAGCTATGGGTCGCGCTGCGTCAAGCCGCCGGTGATCTTCGGCGACGTGAGCCGTATGGAGCCGATCACGGTGAAGTGGACGAGCTACGCCCAATCGCTCACGCCCAAGCCGGTGAAGGGCATGCTCACGGGCCCCGTCACCATCCTCATGTGGTCGTTCGTGCGTGACGACCAACCCGAGGAGATCACCTGTCGCCAGATCGCGTTCGCCGTCCGCGACGAGGTGGTGGATCTCGAGCGGGCGGGTGCAGCCATCATCCAGATCGACGAGCCCGCGCTGCGGGAGGGCCTGCCCCTGCACGAGGAGGACTGGGACAAGTACCTGCGTTGGGCCGGGGCCGCGTTCCGCATCGCGGCGTCGGGTGTGGCCGACGACACCCAGATCCACACCCACATGTGTTACGCCGAGTTCAACGACATCATCGACGCGATCGCCGCCTTCGACGCCGACGTCATCTCGATCGAGGCGTCACGCTCGGAGATGGAGCTGCTGCGCAGCTTCGCCGACTTCCGCTACCCCAACGAGATCGGGCCGGGGGTGTGGGACATCCACTCGCCCCGTGTGCCCGACACCTCCGAGATGGTCACGCTGCTCGAACGGGCCCTCGACGTGCTGGCTCCCGCCCAGACCTGGGTGAACCCCGACTGCGGGCTCAAGACCCGGGGCTGGGCCGAGGTGGAGCCAGCCCTTGCGAACATGGTGGACGCGGCCCGGCAGGTGCGAGCGCGCCTCGACTCCGCCTGAGCGAGCCCGGTCGGGGCGAGACCGCCGATGCACTCCCGCCACCGACCAGCCGGCTTCGTCCCCCGCGGGGCAGTCACCGGCATCGGCAGCCTTCCCTTCGTAGATCCCGACGAGGCGATCGACTTCGTTGCCGCCCACGCGCCGCAGGTTCCCTTTTGGCCCGAGCTGGGGCGCCGCGGGGCGACGGGAGGAATGCTCGAGCACGCACTCGCGCCGGCGATGCCCGTCCTGCGCGCAGGCGGACCCGGTCGGTTCGCCCTCGACGCCCCTGATGTCGACCGGTTCGTGACGCGGCTCGCCGCGGCATCACCGGAACCCGACGAGCATGCTGCGCCCGGGTTCGCCGCCTTCACCCGCGCCGCGGATGAGCACCGGTTCGCCGGCGCCCTCGCGCTGAAGGGCCAGCTCGCGGGGCCGATCACGCTGGCGTGGAGCATCGAGGTGAACGGACGCCCGGCAACCGAGTCCGCTCCCGTCCTCACCGCGCTGGTGGAGCATTGCGAGCGATCCGCCCGCGCCCAAGTCGAGGTCCTGGCGCGCTACGGCCTCCCGGTGCTCGTCGTCCTCGACGAGCCCGCCCTCGGGCTGGTCACATCCGGAGCGGCGCTCCCCGAAGCGCCGGCGATCCTGGCGACGATCGCGGAACGGCTGCGGGCGGAGGGCGCGATCGTGGGCGTGCACTGCTGCGGGGCCGTCGACGCCGGCGTGCTCGGCGCGACCGATCCCGACGTCGTCTCGTTCGACGCGCTCCTTCCCGGTGGCCCCGACGCGGGCAGCCGCGGCACCCTGGGTCGAGCCTGGGCATCGGGGACGATCCTGGCGTTCGGGCTGGCGCCCACAGACCGCGCAGGCGGACCCGATGCGGACGGCCTCTTCGACACGTGGGCGGCGGCGACCCGTGGCGCGGCCGAGCCGGCGGTGCTGGCGCGCCGAACGATCGTCACGGCCCGATGCGGTCTGGGCCTGAGCGAGCCGGCTGACGCCCGGCGTTCCTTCGAGCTCGCGGCCGCGGTGTCGGCCCGCATCGCCGAGGTCGCTCGGGCGTGAGCGCCGGGTGGGGACGGTCGGCGCCGGGCTCACACAGTCGTCTTCGACGAACTCGCCGGCGTGCCCGACCGCCCACACCCCCGCTCGACACCTACTGGTCCGAGTCCCCGGCCCGCGCCGGCGCGGAGCGAGAATGGTCTGGTGACCCCACCTGCGCTGCGCCTCGTGGTGGGCCAGGGCGACGAGACCGGCCAGGAGCTGCTCGACGCCGCCCTCGGCGTGCTCGCACCGGACGTGATCGGCCTGGACGTCGAATGCGAGATGTTCGATCTGTCGCTGGCCTCCCGCCGCGCCAGCGGGAATCGAGTGGTGCACGAGGCCGCCGAGGCGATGCGCGCCACCGGACTCGGACTCAAGGCGGCGACGATCACTCCCCCCGGTGCCGACGACGTCGGCTCGCCCAACCGGATCCTGCGCGAGGGCGTGGAGGGCACCGTGATCCTGCGCACGGGGCGGAGGATCCCCGGCGTCGCGCCGCGCGGCCCCGTGTCGCACCCCATCTGTGTGGCGCGCATGGCCGTCGGCGACGCCTACGGCGCGACCGAGTACCGCGAGGGCGAGCCCGGCTCCGACGACGAGGTGGCGCTGCGGCTCGAGCGAATCAGCCGGCACGTGTGCCGCGCCGTATCCGAGTACAGCTTCGTGACCGCGGCGCAGATGCAGGGCTGCGTGTACGGCGGGCCCAAGTGGACCGTGTCGCCGGTGTACGAGGGAATGCTGAAGGAGGAGATGGACGCCGCCGGGGCCCGCCATCCCGAAGTGCCCTACTACCCGATGCTGATCGACGCCTCGTATGCGGGCCTCATGACCGGGGCCCACGACGCGCCGCTCGTGATCCCCACGCTAAATCGGGACGGCGACTGCCTCTCCGATCTCGTGCTGGCGATGTACGGCTCGATCGCCGGCGCCGAGTCGGTACTGCTCGCCCTCGACGGCGACCTGTCCATTCGGGTGGTCATGGCCGAAGCTCCCCACGGCACCGCGCCGTCGCTCTACGGCAAGGACGTGGCCAACCCCAGCGCGATGTTCCTGGCCTGCGCGGCGGTGCTCGAGTACGAGGGCATGCGCGGCAACGCCGCCGCCGGGGCCGCCGGCGCACGGGTTCGGGACGCGGTGATGAGCACGGCGGCGCACGGGGTGCGAACCGTGGACCTCGGCGGGCACGCGAGCACGTCCGAGGTCACCTCCGAGATCATCCGCCGGGTCACCGCGTCGAGACCGGCGCCCTGACCCGAGCCGCGCCGTGCGTCGTCGACTGCGTGCCTACAGCACCGGCCCAGGGCGCGGCGAGATGCAGGGTCCCGTCTACCCCGTGAAGTTCACGCCGCCGACGTCGGGCTGGCAGGCGACCGGATCGGCAGTCCAGGTAAAGGTGACGAAGCCGTCGCCCTCGAACGTCGAGACCGGGAACACCACGTCGGTCGCACCGAGCGCCGTGTTGGCCCAACTCGATCCCCCGCCGCCACCGCCGCCCGTCGACTGGAACGGGATGTCGACCCCGCCGCCACCGCCGCCGCCACCGCTGTAGCCGCCCCCGCCGCCGCCCCCGCCGTAGGCGCTGGCGCCGCTCGGCGTGTCCCCACCGTCGCCGCCGTCACCACCGGCCCCGCCCAGAGCGAAGCTGTCCCCCGCGCTGCCGGGCTGCCCGGAGCCGTTGGGCGCGCCGCCGAGACCGCCGTCGCCGTCGTTCTCGCCGCCGAACCCGCCCTGGCCGCCCTGGAATCCGGTGCCGTCGGCACCGCTCGCGGCGTCGTTGGCGATGGGTGTCGACCCGTCGCCGCCGGGACCACCGGTGCTCTGGTTCAGGACCGTGCCGCCGCCGCCGCCGCCACCACCGATGAGGACGGGCATCCCCGCGCTGGTCACCGCGCTGGCGCCGCCGCCGCCACCTCCGGACGTGCCGAACGCGACTGGTATGCCTCCGTCGCCACCTCCGGCGTAGCCGCTGCCGCCCGCGCCGTTGGCGAGACCGGCTCGGCCGAGCACCACCTCGAACTCGTCGCCCGGCACCACCGTGAACGTGGCGCGCACCTCACCACCGTCGCCCCCGTCGCCGCCGTCAGGGAAGCCCGACACGATGAAGAAGGCGTTGTCGGCGCCGCTGCCGCCGACCACGTCGACCGTGACCGAACAGACGTGCGCGGGCACCACGAACGTGAGGTCGCTGTCGGCGAACGTGAACGTGCGCGAGTCAGCCCCCGCGGGTGCCTGGGCCAGCGCGACCAGCACGCCGGTGGCCACCACGACCGCGACGGCCAGACACGAACCTCTCCGCCCCATGGCGCCGACCCTAACGGACCGGAGCGGGGCGCTCCGGCCAGCCGGGTGTCGATGCTCAGGAGCGGCGGTCGGCCAGGAAGGGATACCGGGCGCGCGTGTCGGCCACGACGCCCACGTCGACATCGGCGAGCAGGGTCGTCTCGGTGTCAGCCCCGGCGGCGAGCTCCTCGCCGAACGGGCCGATGACCGCGCTGTCACCCGAGTAGTCGATGCCGCCGCCGTTCCCCACCCGGTTGGCACCCACGACGTAGGCCTGGTTCTCGATCGCCCGGGCGCGCAGCAGCGTGCGCCAGTGATCGCGACGGGCCGACGGCCAGTTCGCCACCACCACGTAGCAGTCAGTGCGCGGCGCCAGCGCCCAGAACTCGTCCGCGAAGCGGAGGTCGTAGCAGACGAACAGGCTGAGGCGCGCGCCGTCGACCGTCACGGTGACCCGCTCACTCCCAGCGGTGTAGCGCTCGTGCTCGCCCGAGTACGTGAACGGGTGGATCTTGGCGTACCGGTGCACCTCGCCGCCGGGACCGGCGAGCACCAGGGTGTTCGAGGGCCGGTCGTCGCCGGGCGAGACCTCGGGCAGCGATCCGCACACCCACAGCTGATGGGCACACGCCTGGTCGCGGAGGAACCGGGTGCTCGGCCCGTCGACGGGCTCGGCGATGCGGTCGGTCTCCATCGAGAAGCCGGTGGCGAACATCTCGGTGAGCACGGCCAGTCGGGCACCGTCGGCCGCGGCCTGCTCGATCATCGGCGCGAGCCGCTCGAAGTTGGCCGGCGGGTCCTCCCACACGATGTCGTGCTGGACGGCGGCCACTTTCATCGTGCCACCACGCTCAGGCGAGGCCCTTGAGCCGGGCGACGGCCTCGTCGATCACGTCGAGCCGCTTGCAGACGGCGAAGCGCACGAACGGTGCTCCCGCCTCGATGTCGTCGTAGAACACCACGCTGGGCACCGCGACCACCCCGCACCGCTCGGGGAGCGCCCGACAGAAGGCGAGGCCGTCGTGCTCGCCGACCGAGCGGATGTCGACGGTCACGAAGTAGGTACCCGCAGTGGGGAGCACGTCGAGGCCGGCGGCAACGAGACCCCCCGAAAGGCGGTCGCGCTTCTCGCGCAGCTCCTCGGCGAGCGAAGCGATGCGCGCGTCGGGAAGACGCAACCCCACCGCGATCGCGTGCTGGAGCGGCGTGCCGCCGGCAAAGGTGAGGAACTGCTTGGCGGTGCGGACCGCGGTGATCAACTCGGGTGAAGCGCACACCCAGCCGATCTTCCAACCTGTGCACGAGAACGTCTTGGCACCCGACGAGATCGTGATCGTGCGGTCGCGCATGCCCGGCAGCGTGGCGAGCGGAATGTGGCGGCCCTCGAAGACGATGTGCTCGTACACCTCGTCGGTCACCGCCACGAGGTCGTGCTCGCGACAGACCGCAGCCACGGTCGCGAGCTCCTCGGGCGAGAAGACCTTGCCGGTGGGGTTGTGGGGTGAGTTGACCAGGATCAGCCTGGTCCTCGGTGTGATCGCGCCCGCGAGCTCCTCGGCATCGAAGCCGTAGTCGGGCGTGCGCAGCTGCACGACCCGGCGCTGGGCGCCGGCCATGGCAATGGCCGCGGCGTAGGAGTCGTAGTACGGCTCGAAGGTCACCACCTCGTCGCCGGGCTCGCACAGGGCGAGGATCGTGGCGGTGATGGCCTCGGTCGCCCCGGCGGTCACCAGCACCTCGGTGTCGACGTCGTAGTCGAGGCCGTACCAGTGACGTTGGTGGCCCACGATCGCCTCCCGCAACGGCGGGATGCCGGGCAGCGGCGGGTACTGGTTGTGGCCGGCCCGGATCGCCTCGGCGGCGGCCGCGAGCACTTCGGGCGGGCCGTCGGTGTCGGGGCAGCCTTGGCCGAGGTTGATCGAGTTGGTGGCCACCGCCAGCGCCGACATCTCGGTGAAGATCGTGGTGCCGAAGCCCTGGAGCCTCGACGCCAGATAGGGCACCCGGTCGCTCACGGCAACGAGCGTAAGAGGTCCATGGCGCCGGGCCGCTCAGTGGACCTGGCCGGTCGCCGAGCCCGGGCTGAACTGGACGAGCAGTCGGCGCTGCTCGACCATCGCGCGCCGGTATTCGTCCCAGTCGGGATGTACACCCTGGATCTGCTCGTAGTACGCGACGAGCGCACCGCTCGTGGCGTCGCCGGGATCAGTCGTGACCGGGGTCAGCTCGACGATCCCGTCGAACGCGGCGTACGACCACGAGGACGGGTCGGAGACGTGCAGCACCACCCGGGGATCGCGCCGCATGTTGCGGGTCTTGGCGCGATCGTCGGTCACCGAGATGGTGAACGTCCCGTCGTTGCAGGCGTAGACGACGTCAGACGACTGGGGGCGACCATCGGCTCGGATCGTGATCAGAACTCCGACGGTGCGCCCGGCGGCCCATTCCAAGGCGGTGGCGAGATCCATGGCCCGAGGCTACGGACGAGCGATCACGATGGTGCCGAGTGCTGAAAGTCAGACATGACGCCCGAGGAACGCCGCCAGCTGGTCGGCCGCGCACGCGCCGTCAGGCGCCTGCTGCTCGGGTCCGAATGGCGCCTGCGGGTCGGAACCTCGGAACTCGTCCCGAATGTTCGCCTTGGACTGCTCGAGGAGGACCTCGGCGAGCTCGGGCTCGAGATCGGTCGGCTGTCCGGTCGCCTTGGCGAGATCCCACCCGTGTACGAACGCGTCGGTGGTCGCGAGGCCGAAGAATGCCGCGCCCGGAAACGTGCCGAACGGCAGCTCGACCATCTTCTCGGCGGCTTCGGGCTTGGCGAACGCCGCGAGCGAGCCCTTGATCCCTTCGTCGTAGGTCGCGACGTGGTCGCCCACCGAGAACTCCCCCAGATTGGAGTCGTCGATAGAACGTCCCGCGTCCATCGAGCTGCCGAACCACAGCGCGCCCCTGACGATGTGGTCGACAAGATCGCTCACCTTCCACGATTCACACGGCGTGGGAAGATTCATCTGATCGGTGGACACGTTGGCGAGAATCCTCCGCGTGGATGCGAACGCCGTCCCCAATGGTGTGGTCTCCATCGGCATCTCCTTGGTTCCGGCGAGCATAGGTCTGGTGCAGGCAGGCTGTCCGTTGAGACTCGCGGGCGGGGCCGGAATCCGGCCTCGAGCCCGGAGACGTCGGTCAACGCGTCGGGGCATCCCTGCTGGTCGACAGTGTTGTTATCGTCGCGAACGAAGCCACCACTTGTCGCAGCGTCGGCGGATGAGTGTTCGCATCTGACCACCCCCGAAGGGCACCCGATGACCGAGCAATCATGGCTGGAGGAGCTCTCGACCGAAGGGTGCCTCGATCTCTTGCGCCAGACCCACCTCGGTCGCATCGCGATCGTGGTCGCCGGCTCCCCGATCGTCCTCCCTATCAACTACCGCATGGTCGAGACCAGCGGCAGGACCTGGATCGCGCTCCGGACGAGACCGGGAAACATCATCGATCAGTCGTCCCTGCACGTCGCCTTCGAGATCGACGGCATCGATCCCGTCCATCAAGAGGGATGGTCGGTGCTGGTCCGGGGCACGTTGCACCACGTTGATGCCGACGCGGCAGACTTTCGCGAGCGGTTCGATCCCGAGCCGTGGATGCTCGCCGAGCGAGACGCTTGGCTCATCATCGAGCCGTTCGCCATCACCGGGCGCCGGTTGCACGCGGCCGAGCGCGAGTGGGCGTTCCAACCCGAGGCGTACTTGTGATCCACTCAGGCTCCGCGTAACGCCGATTACGGTGAGATGCATAAGGAGCGACAGATGTCTGGTCTGGCGATCATCACCGAGGCGTGCATCGACGTCAAAGATCGTGCGTGCGTCGATGTCTGCCCTGTGCAGTGCATCTACGAGTTCGATCCCAAGGGCAACACACTGTTCTCCGAGGTCGAAGCTGGTAGTGGCGTCATCGAGAACTCGCATCAGCCGAGCTCTGCTGCGATCGCGATCTTCGGAGACAGCGTTCTCTATGTGAACACCGAGGAATGCACGTCATGTACCGCGTGCTACCAGCCCGACGTGTGCCCGGTGGGAGCGATCTACTCCGAGGAGAAGGTGCCGGACGGGAGCGCCAAGGCGCACTACAACTCCACGGACCCGAACAAGGGCCACGACCACAGCTTCTTCGTCCAGCACAGCCGAGACGTGTTTGCCGACTAGATGTAGATCCCAG
>CAZCYE010000043.1:0-13044 GCA_964502775.1 uncultured Bifidobacteriaceae bacterium
GCCTACCCCACGGGGTTCCTGAGTTTCCACTACGCGGGTAGTGGGAATACAATGGCGCTGTGGCCGCTGAGATCCCCGCCCTCGAGGTCGACGACCTCCACGTCCGCGTCGACGACCACGAGATCCTGCGCGGGGTCTCGCTGACCGTCGGCTCCGGCGAGCTGCACGCCCTCATGGGCCCCAACGGCTCGGGCAAGTCGACGCTGGCCCGCACGCTGCTCAGCGATCCCGGCTACACGGTGACCGCGGGCGCCATCCGCCTGCGCGGCGACGACATCACGGGGCTGGCCACCAACGAGCGGGCCGCGCGAGGCCTGTTCCTGGGCTTCCAGCACCCCGAGGCGATCCCCGGCGTCAGCGTGCTCAACTTCCTGCGCCAAGCCATGGCCGCCCGCAAGCAGATCGACGACCTCTCGGTGCTCGAGGTGCGCATGGCGCTGCTCGACTGGATCAAGCGCCTCGGGATGGACGACCGCTTCACGCAGCGCTACCTGAACGAGGGCTTCTCCGGCGGGGAGCGCAAGCGCAACGAGATCCTCCAGATGGCCATGCTCGAGCCCGAGGCCGCCGTGCTCGACGAGACCGACTCGGGCCTCGACATCGACGCGCTGCGCGTGGTGGCCAACGGCATCACCGCGGTGCGCGCCGCCCGGCCCGACATGGGGATCCTGCTCATCACCCACTACCGACAGATCCTCGAGCACCTCACACCCGACCGTGTGCACATCCTCCTCGACGGTCGTATCGTCCGCAGCGGCGGGCCCGAGCTCGCCGACCAGGTGGAGCGCACCGGCTTCGACGCGTTTCGCGAAGAGGCAGCAGCATGAATCTCGACGTGGCGCGGATCCAGGCCGACTTCCCGATCCTCAAGCGCCAGGTGCACGGGCGCCGGCTGGTGTACCTCGACTCGGCCTCGTCGTCCCAGAAGCCGGTCCCGGTGCTCGACGCCATGGAGCGCGCGTACCGGGAGTCGTACGCCAACGTCCACCGCGGCGTGTACACGATCGCCGAGGAGAGCACCCAGGCGTTCGAGGCCGCGCGCGCCAAAGTGGCCCACCTGGTGCACGCGCCCGACCCGCACGAAATCGTCTTCACCAAGAACGCGACCGAGGCGATCAACCTCGTGGCCCACACCTGGGCTCGCGCCAACCTCGAGCCCGGCGACGTGGTGGTCTGCACCGAGATGGAGCACCACGCCAACATCGTGCCCTGGCACCAACTCGCCACCGAGCGCGGCGTCGAGCTGCGATGGATCCCGATCGACTCCGACTTCCGACTGAACCTCGATCACCTCGACCGCCTGCTCGAGGGGGCACGCCTGCTCACGGTCACCGCGTCCTCCAACGTGCTCGGCACGCTCAACGACATCCGTCCTCTCGCCGACGCGGCCCACGCCGCCGGAGCACTCGTGTGCGTGGACGGCGCCCAGGCCGTCCCCCACCTGCCCGTCGACGTGCAGGCGTGGGACGCCGACTTCGTGGCGTTCACGGGCCACAAGATGCTGGGCCCGAGCGGCATCGGCGGTTTGTGGGCGCGGCGGGCGCTGCTGGAGGCAATGCCTCCGTTCCTCGGCGGCGGCGAGATGATCCGCGACGTCACCACCGACGGCTTCACCACCAACGACGTGCCGTGGAAGTTCGAGGCCGGTACGCCACCGATCGTGGAAGCGGTGGGCCTGGGCGCCGCGGTCGACTACCTCGAGTCGCTCGGGCTCGACGCCGTGCGTGCGCACGAGAAGGCACTCACCCGGTATGCGCTCGACCGGTTCGAGGAGCGCTTCGGTGACGGCATGGCGATCTTCGGCCCCCGCGACGTGGAGGCTCGGGGCGGCGTGGTGTCGTTCGGCTTCGACGGTATCCATGCCCACGATGTCTCTCAGGTCGTCGACGAGGCCGGGGTGTGCGTGCGCGCGGGGCATCACTGCGCCAAGCCGCTGATGCGCGTGCTCGGAGTGCCCGCGACGACTCGGGCCTCGTTCTACGTGTACAACGACGAATCCGACGTCGACGCGCTCGTGGAAGCGCTCGGCGAAGCCGAGAAGATCTTCGGGTTGGTGCACTGACATGTCGGCACTCGAGGGCCTCTACCGGGAGGTCATCCTCGACCACTACCGCGCGCCCCGCAATCGCGGCGAGCTGCCGGTGCCGCCGGCGCACAGGGCGGAGGGCTTCAACCCGCTCTGCGGCGACGAGGTGATCCTGTACCTCGACATCGACGACGGCGTGGTGCGCGACGTGCGCACCGGTGGCCAGGGCTGCTCCATCAGCCAGGCCTCCACCTCGATGATGAGCGCGGCCGTGAAGGGCACACCCGTGGCCGACGTGCACCGCCTCATCCATGCCTTCAAGACGCTCATGACGATCCACGAGTCCAGGCTCGACGGTGAGAATGGCGATGAAGGCGATGAAGGCGATGAAGGCGGCGAAAGCGACGACGACACAGTGGGCGGCG
This sequence comes from uncultured Bifidobacteriaceae bacterium, assembly GCA_964502775.1. Classification (GTDB taxonomy): domain Bacteria; phylum Actinomycetota; class Acidimicrobiia; order IMCC26256; family PALSA-555; genus CAZCYE01. Next base: position 2,452 of record CAZCYE010000043.1, read on the forward strand.
CAGGCCAGGACGCGTCCAAGGGCGTCAAGCTCGGCGATCTCGAGGCGCTCCAGGGCGTGGTGAAGTTCCCGGTGCGGATCAAGTGCGCCACGCTGGCCTGGAACACCCTCGAGCAGGGACTCACCGATGCCGACCCCACCGGCGACGACGGCGAGGGCGGCGAGCGGTGAGCCCGCTATATGGCATGGGAACACGGGCCGGGGACGCTACGTTGACCCCAGGAGGCCGGCGGTTCGAGCCCCGGGGACCGAGGATCCCGGGGGGAGCGCACCGGGACGAGGCCCGGACGGGAGCCCGGGCGTGCACACGAGAGGAGCGGGATGGATGAGCAGGAGTTGACCCAACGGATCGACGAAGCGCTGGAGCGCTACCGCAGTCGCGATCTCGTGGCCGCGTCCGAGATCACCGATCTCCTGCTCGACCTCCGCCTCATGCTCCTGGCTGCCGACGAGGCCGCCTCGAGCCCGGTGGCCTGACCTCACGGGCGAGGCCGCGCAACGCGGTGTGACGATCGCCCTGGTCACTCCCTAGTCTTAGGGGTCGGATGCCCCCTCCCGACGAGCCCCTCGACCCCACGCGCCCCACCGGGCTGGCGGCCGGGCGCGGCACCGGTGATCCCGCGGCCCCGGTTGGACGCCGCGGGTGGCGCGACCATCGCCGGGGCATCGCGATCGGCGCGGTGGTGGTCGCAGTCGCCACTGGGCTGGGGGTGGTGCTGGCGACCGGCGACGCGCCGAAGGCCGCGCCCAAGCCCACCACCACCACATCGACGTCCACCACGGTTCCGGGCTCCGTGCCGTCGATCATCGCCACCTCCCGAGTCTCCCAACTCAAGGTGTTCAGCGAGCCGACGGAGACTTCCGAGGTCGTGACCACGCTCTCGCAGCGCACCGACTACGGACTCGTGCGCACGCTGCTCGTGAACTACGAGCAGCCGGGCTGGCTCAATGCGCTCGTGCCCATCCGACCGAACGGATCGAGGGGCTGGATCCGCGAATCCGACGTGACGCTGTCCAGCACCGACTACCAGGTCCTCATCGAGGTGGGCGCACACAAGATCACGCTGTTCCAGGCGGGCACGGTGGTGCTCGAGAGCCCCGTGATCGTCGGCAAGGACCAGACCCCCACGCCGCTCGGCCGCTTCTACGTGACCGACCCGGTGGACCTCCAGAGCAACCCGAACAGCACGTACGGCGCGTTCGCGCTCGGCATCTCCGGGTACTCCGAGGTGCTCCTCAGCTTCCAGGGTGGTCCGGGCCAGATCGCCGTCCACGGCACCAACCGGCCCGACCAGGTGGGACAGAACCTCTCGAACGGGTGCATTCGCGTCCCCAACGAGCACATCCTCGAGATCGCGCGCCTGGTGCCCCTCGGCACGCCCGTCGACATCGTGGCCTGAGCGACACCGCACGTCGCCCGACCAGGATCCCTTCGCGACCCGCAGCCGGTAGCATCGGCACCCTCGTGGTGCGCAAGGCCTTCCCCCTCCAAGTCGTCGCGAGCCTCGTGCTCGCCTTCGGCGTGACCGCCGGCATCGTCGCCGCCGGGGCAGTGCTGCGCGACGAGCCGGCCCGGGCGAGCGGTCCCCCCCCGTCCACGACCACCACGCTGGCCCCCACCACCACGACCACCCGTCCGGGCCTGATCCAGCCCGAGCCGGTGGTGCTGCCGGCGCTGCCTTTGGGCGGGCTCGCGTCCGGTTCGACCGGTGAGGTGGTGACGGCCTACGAGCAGCGCATGGTGGACATCAAGCTCGATCCCGGCGCGGTGGACGGCGTGTACGACCAGGCGACGGTCTACGCCGTGCAGGCGGTGCAGAAGATTGCCGGCCTCGAGCGCACCGGGGTGATCGGCGAGGCCGAGAAGGCCGCGCTGGAAGGGTTCCTCTACCCGCCGCCACTCCACCCCGAGGCGGAGCCCAACCGCACCGAGATCAACGTGTACACCCAGGTGCTGACCCTCTACGAGAACTACCAGGTGCGCCTCGTGACCACGGTGTCGACCGGGAACGGCGAGCACTACTGCTACGACACCCCGTTCCCCAACGCCACGCAGCACGTGTGTGAGGCCGCCAACACCCCATCGGGTCGCTACACCTTCTACTCGCGCCACCGGGGCTGGAAGCGGGGCGAGCTGGGCACGATCTTCAACCCGATGTTCTTCAACGGGGGCATCGCGGTGCACGGCTACGCGCCGGTGCCCGCCTACCCGGCGTCGCACGGCTGCGTGCGGATCCCGATGCACATCGGGGTGTACTTCCTCGACATGGTGAACATCGGCGACCCGGTCTACGTGGAGGGCGGCACGCCCGAGCAGGTGTTCTCAAGCAGCCCGATCGTCAGGCGGCCACCACCACCGGCCCCGACGGCCTCGACGGCGCCGCCAGTGCCACCACCACCACCACCGCCGCCGCCACCACCACCGCCGCCGGGCGGGGGAGAGGGAGAAGGAACGTAGGCACGGAGCGGTCCGCGCGGCGAGGGAGGATCAGGCCCTAGAACCCGGGCTCGGCGAACGGGTCGGGCGCCTCGGGCCGCTCCAGCGCCAGCGCCTCCACCCCGAGCTCCGCGGCCAGGCCCTCGTACCCGATCTCCTCGAGCCGGTCGGCCAGCTCGGGCCCACCGCTCGCCACCAGCCGGCCGGCCATGAGCACGTGCACGCGATCGGCGCGCAGCTCGGCGAGCAAGCGCGTGTAGTGGGTGATCGACAGCACGCCCAGGCCGTCGGTGGTCATGGCCTCGATGCGACGGGCCACGGCGCGCAGCGCGTCCACGTCGAGACCGGAGTCGATCTCGTCGATCACCGCGAAGGACGGCGCGAGCACCGCGAGCTGGAGCGTCTCCATGCGCTTGGCCTCGCCGCCCGACAGCTGGTCGTTCACGCCCCGTTCGAGCATCTCGGCGGCCACGCCCAGGCGCGCGGCCTCGGCGCGCACGGCGGCGGCGAGCCCGTCGTCACCATCGGCCGGCGCGCCCCGGTGCCGGGCCGCCACCTCCAACAGCGCCTCCACCTTCACACCCGGGACCTCCACCGGGTACTGGAACGCCCAGAACAGCCCCCGCGCCGCACGCTCCCACGTGGGCAATCCGAGGATCTCCTCCCCGTCGAGGGTCACCGAGCCGGTCACCGTGTAGTCCGGACGCCCGGCGAGCACGTGGGCGAGCGTCGACTTGCCCGAGCCGTTGGGCCCCATGAGCGCGTGCACCTCGCCCGAGCGCACGGTGAGCGACACGCCGCGCAGGATCTCGAACTCGCCGACGGCCGCGTGCAGGTCGGTGACGACCAGCTCGCTCATCTCTTCCGCTCCTGGCGCTCGGCCACTCGCTGCGAGCAGCGAGCGAATGGCCGCAGGCCGGGTATCCCGGCCTGCAATGAGCGAGCACGTGGAGTCGGATACCCGGCTCGCCGACACTCGCTCATGCTTCCCCCGCCTCGGGTGAGTCGAGCGTCACGTAGACGTCGTCACCGTCGAGGTGCACCGTGTACACCGGGACGGGCCGGGTGGCCGGGAGCGTGCGGGGCTCGCCCGTCACCAGCGAGAACGTGGACCCGTGCTTGGGACACTCGATCTCGAGGTCCTCGGGCCAGACGTCGCCCTCCGAGAGGGAGTAGTCGGCGTGCGAGCAGCGATCGCCGATCGCGTACCAGGCCTCGGCGCTGCCCTCGCCGCCGAGGTGCACCACGCACAGCCGGTGGCCGTCCACCTCAAAGCGACTGCTCGAGCCGGGCGGCACGTCGGTCACCGAGCACACGCGCACCTCCTTCACATCAGACCCATACAGGCATGTCAGGCATGTCGGGGCGAACGTGCACCCGTTCGAGCTTCTCCATCACGCTGCGGCGAAGCGGCGCGACGAGCGAAGGCACGGGCAGTCGGTCGAAGACGTCGTCGAAGAAGCCGAGCACGATGAGCCGCTCCGCCTCCTCGGGGGGCACGCCCCGGGTCTCGAGGTAGTAGCGCTGGTCCTCGTCGATGGGCCCGACCGCGCTCGCGTGCGAGCACTGCACGTCGTGGGCCTCGATCTCGAGGTTGGGGATCGACTCGGCACCCGCGCCGTCGGTGAGCACGAGGTTGCGATTCGTCTGGTGCGCACTGGCACGCGCCGCGCTCGGCCGCAGGTGCACGAGCCCCGAGTACACCGAGTGGGCCCGATCCTCCACCGCACCCTTGAACAGCAGGTCGCTACGCGTGCTCGGCGCATCGTGGTCCTGGAGCGTGCGGAAGTCGAGCATCTGGTCATGGTCACCGAAGTAGACGGCGAGCAGGCTGCTGTCGGCGCCGGCGCCCTCGAGCAGCGACTCGCTGCGCAAGCGGGCGTAGTCACCGCCCAGGGCCACGGCCGACGACGCCAGCGTGGCGTCCCGCCCCACGTGCGCGCGCTGGAGAGCGATCTGGGTTGTGCGGGACCCGTGCTCCTGGAGTGATGCATACCTCAGGTGCGCACCGTCGCCCACCAGCAGCTCGACCACGCCGACGCTGAGGTGGTCGGCCACCGGCGATCCGTAGCGTTCCACCACCGTGGCCTGCGCACCCTCGTCCAGCACCACGAGGGTGTGAGGGAACGACGCCTTGCCTTCGCCCTCCGACCAGTGCAGCACCACGATGGGCTGCTCGATCACCACGCCCGGTGGCACGCGCAGGAACGCGCCCCCGGCGAGGAACGCGTCGTGGAGCACCGTGAAGGCGTCGGGGGAGGCGTCGGAGGCACGACCGAGGAACGCGGCCACGTCCTCGGCGGCGCACGTCGCCAGGTCGCACATGATCACGCCGCGCGACTCGAGCCCGGGGTCGAGCTCGTGGTGCACCACCCGGCCGTCGCGCACCACCGCGAGCCCGGCGCGATCACCGGTCTCGGCCGCGAGCGGACCGCCGCCAGGCGCACGCTCCACCCCCGGCTCACCGATCTCGGCTGCCGGGAACGGGTGGTAGCGATCGAGGTCGAGGTCGTCGATCCGGCTGTAGCGCCAGACCTCCTCGGTGGCCGACGGCCAGGTCAGGGAGCCGAGCCGCTCGGCCGCCGCCAGGCGGCGCGCCACGAGCCAGTCGGGCCCACCGAGGGTCCGCGCCGCGTCAGGATCGAACGAGGTGGTCATCGGGGTGCGCGTCGGTCCTTCGGACTCGGTGGTCGTGTCGGGCTCGGCTCAGCCGACCGCGCCTTCCATGTTGAGCTCGATCAGGCGGGTCAGCTCCACCGCGTACTCCATGGGCAGGGTCTTGGTCACCGGCTCGATGAACCCGTTCACGATCATCGCGGTCGCCTGCTGGTCCGTGAGACCCCGACTGCGCAGGTAGAAGAGCTGGTCGTCGCCCACCTTGGAGACCGTCGCCTCGTGACCGATGCGCGCGTCCTTCTCCTCGATCTCCATGTACGGGTAGGTGTCGGAACGGCTCTCCTCGTCGAGGATCAGCGCGTCGCAGCGCACGTGACTCTTCACCTTGTACGCGCCGTCCTCCACCCGCACGAGGCCGCGGTAGGTGGTGCGGCCACCGTCCTTGGAGATCGACTTCGAGTCGATGATCGAGGTGGTCTCGGGGGCGGCGTGCGTCATCTTGGCGCCCGCGTCCTGGTGCTGGCCCGCGCCGGCGTAGGCCACCGAGAGCACCTCGCCGTGGGCCTTGGGGCCCACCATCACCACCGCGGGGTACTTCATCGTGAGCTTGGAGCCGAGGTTGCCGTCGATCCACTCGACCGACGACTCGGTCTCGGCGCGCGCTCGCTTGGTCACGAGGTTGTACACGTTGGGCGACCAGTTCTGGATCGTCGTGTAGCGGATGTGCGCGCCGGGCTTGGCGATCAGCTCGACCACCGCCGAGTGCAGCGAATCGGTGGAGTACACGGGCGCCGAGCAGCCCTCCACGTAGTGCACGGACGCGCCCTCGTCGGCGATGATCAGCGTGCGCTCGAACTGGCCGGCGTTCTCGGCATTGATGCGGAAGTACGCCTGGAGCGGCATGTCCACGTGCACGCCCGGCGGGACGTAGATGAAAGACCCGCCCGACCACACCGCCGAGTTGAGCGCCGCGAACTTGTTGTCGCCCGGAGGGATCACGGTGCCGAAGTACTTGCGCACGATCTCCGGGTAGTCGCGCAGCGCATGATCCATGCTCGTGAACAGGATCCCCCGGCGCTCGAGATCCTCACGGTTCTTGTGGTACACGACCTCTGATTCGTACTGGGCGGTGACCCCGGCCAGGAACTTGCGCTCGGCTTCGGGGATCCCGAGCTTCTCGTAGGTCTGCTTCATCTCCTCGGGGAGCATGTCCCAGTCGGCGACCTGCTCACCCTGAGGCTTGAGGTAGTAGTAGATGTTGTCGAAGTCGATCGTCGGCATGTTCTTGGCGAACCACTCGAGCATGGGCTTGCGCTCGAAGCGCTTCAACGCCTCGAGTCGGAACCGGGTCATCCACTCCGGCTCCTCCTTGTGGCCCGAGATCTCGCGGACGATCTCCGCGTTCACACCCTTCTTGGGGATGTACTCGTAGTCGTCGGTGCTGTCGGCCCAGCCGAGCTTGTACTTGCCGAGATCGATGCCGGTAACGGCCATGCGATCAACGCTCCTCATGGCGTTCCGCCCGGGGGGCCGGGCGGGGATTTCCACTACGAAGATAGTAACAATTCCCCGATGCCCCGACAATCCCTGCCCTGAGAGCCGGTCCCGGCCGCGTGCCCGCACCGCCGCCTTGATCGTGATGGGTCGGTGACCGCATCCGTCGTCGATCAGCGCCCGATCCCCGCCGCGGCCACCACGGAGCCCGCGGCCGCCGCCGCATCGGCACCGGATTCGGTGCCCCCGGAGCCGGCGAGCAGCGCCCGGGCCTGCTCGACGAGGTCCTGCACCTCGCGGATGAGCGCCTGGTACCGCCCGAGGTCGCCGGAGCGCAGCGCCTGATCGGCGGTCTCGAAGCGCTGCGCGATCTCGTCGAGGATCTCGGCGAGCGTCGCGTCGTCGGTACCCGGCGTCGTCGGCGTGTCGGGCGTGGTGGACTCACCGCCCCGACCGAACAACAGGTTGAGGGCGTCGTTCACGGTGGTGCCCTGCACCGGCGCGCCCGCGGCCTCGTTGAACACCACGGCGAACCGGAACTGCGGGTAGCCCTGGCTCCCCGAGCGCTGCACGAAGATGGGCTGGACGTACACGACCGAGTTGCCCACCGGGATGAGCTGGATGTTGCCCCTCACCACCGAGGAGCCGCCGCGGCTCAACAGCGTGAACTGCTCGGCCAGCGCCGGGTCACTCTGGATCTCGTTGGCCACCTGCACGGGTCCGATGACGGTGCGACCCTGGGGCATCACGAAGGCCTCGAGTCGGCCGTAGTTGTCGCGGTCGGACTTGGCGGTCATGAACGACACCAGCCGCGTCTGCTGGTTGTCCTGGGAGACGGGCACGAAGGGCTGGAGGATGAGGAAGCTCTCCTCCTCGTCACCGGGCAGACGGATGTAGAGGTAGTAGGGGTCCTGGCGCGGCGTCTCCGCGGTGACCCTCGGCGCCCGGCCCGTGCCCCTGGTGCCACCGGTCGAGGCGGTGCGCACGACCGACTCCGGATCGGGCGAGAGCAGCCAGCGCTGGTCGCCCTCGTAGAAGCGCTGGGGCTGGGTCACGTGATACTCCGCGAACACCTCGGACTGGAGCGTGAACAGGTCCTCGGGATAGCGCAGGTGGTCGCGCAGGTCGCGAGGCATGGCCGAGAAGGGCGCGAAGAGGTCGGGAAAGGCACCGCGATACGCCTGGATGAGCGGATCGGTGGGGTCGATCACGTAGAAGGTCACCGTGCCGTCGTAGGCGTCGACGGTGGCCTTCACGGAGTTGCGCGCGTAGTTGATGTCGTCACCGCCGAGCCCGCCCGAGCCCTGGATCGATTGCGAGTACGGGTACTCGTTCGACGTGGTGTACCCGTCGATCACCCACACGAGACGGTCACCGAGGGCCACGGGGTAGGGATCGGCGTCGAACTCGAGGAAGGGTGCGAGCTCCTGGACCCGGTCGCGCACGTTGCGACGCATCAGCACCCTGGAGTCGCCCTGGATCTGCCCGGAGATGAGCAGGTTGAAGTCGCCGAACTCGAGCGCGAAGGCCGCACGCTTGAACACGTTGGAGACCGTGATGCCGTCCTCACCCTGGTAGCGAGTCCGTGAGTTGCGGCCCCCCTCGCGGGCGAAGTTGAACTCGTCCTGCTTGGCGTTGACCACCACGTACTCGTTGAGCTCCTCGCCGAAGTAGACCTCGGCACCGCGGCCACTCAGCTCGATGCCCTCCGACCTCGTGGGGATGTCCGACAGGAAGAACAGCGGGTCGCCGCCGGGCGTCGACCGGTTGGTGGGCGACGCGACCGCCCCGTAGCCGTGGGTGAACACCACCCGCTCGTTGACCCATGACCGGCTCGCGAGCTCGGCACTGTTGAGGTCACGGGCCGAGATGACCACCTGCGTGGTCTGGCCGTCCACCGTGTAGCGGTCGATGTCGACGTCGTTCACGCGGTAGTAGGTGGCGAGCCCCTGCAGCGTCTGGTAGGTGGCCTGCACGATCTCGGGGTCCCAGAGCCGCGCGTTGTCGATCGTGGGCCGGTTGGCGTCCACCACCTCGGGCTGGATCGTCGGCTCGTAGTCGAACTGGCGCGTGTCGACGTTCTGGAGGCCGAATGCGGTCCGGGTTGCGTCGATGTTGCGGGCGAGGAATTGGCGCTCGAGGGCGAACTCGTTGGGCTTGACCTTGAACTCCTGGATGCCCGCCGGGTAGATCGTGCCCGCGATCAGCGAGATGAGGGCCCAGACCCCCGCGGCGATCACCGGCAGGACCCAGCCCCGGCGCCAGATGTTCCAGAGGAACAGCCCCGCCGAGACGACCGCGATGACCATGAGGAGCTTGAACGCAGGGAGCTGGGCGTGCACGTCGGTGTAGCCGGCGCCGTCGACCGCGCCTCGGGTCGAGTGCGTGAGGTCGAAGCGCGAGAAGTAGTAGTCGGCGGCCTTGACGAGGGCCATGGCCGCGAGGATCACCGACAGGTGCATCTTCACCTGCGGCGTCACTCGCTGCCCCTGGGTCTGGAACCGGATCCCGCCGTTCAGGTAATGCGTCACGGCGGTCACGAGTAAGACGATCACGAGACCGGCGAACAGCCAGTCCACGAGGAACTGGATGAACGGGAGCTTGAACAGGTAGAAGCCGACGTCGCGGTCGAACTGGGGATCGCGTTGGCCCACCTCCACCGCGTTCGTGAACAGCACCCAGTTGCGCCACTGCGCCGACACACCGATGCCGGCGATCAGGGCGAAGAAGAGGGCCGCACCGATACGGATCCGCCCCCGGAACCGCTCGGTCGCCTGCTGGTAGCGGCTCACGAGCTCGGCCTCGGGCGTGGGGGGGCCTGCGGGCCGAACGCGGGGCGCGATGCGGTCCGCGACCACCAGATTGGCCAGGACGACGGCGAAGAACACAGCGGTGAACACCACGGCGGGCACCGCCTTGGCCCCGAGCAGCCCGGTCCAGGTGTCGCCCTGGCCCAGGGAGTCGAACCACCAGAAGTTGACGAGGACGCCCGCCAGGCCGCGCAGGCTCAGGATCAACGCCAAGAGGAGGACGACGACCGCGATCATCCAACCGCGCACGCGGAATTGGCGACGCTCCGTGGTGGGGACGCGCATTGCCGCGCAGCCTAACCGTCGGCCTCGGCGCTCCCGGCCCCAGTGGACGTGCCAGTGGACGTGCCAGTGGACGTGCCGGTCGACGCGCCGGCGACATCCTCGGTCACGTCCTCGGCGACGAGCAGGAGACAACGGCATCCGGGGTGCGCGGGTGGCCACGCCTGCCCCGTGGGGAACGGCTGACCCTTCACCGTCGGCTCGAGCGCGTTGTCGTCGGCGTCGGGGCACTGGTTCGCCTCGGCCGGCACCCAGCGCAGGCACGCCCCCGCGGGCGCCGCGTCGTACGCACCGCGGGCGTAGGCAACGACGAGCGCGTCACCCAGACGCGACTCGAGATCGTGGGTCCTGAACTCGCGGTACCGGGCCCCGATCGCCCCGCCGAGCGCGCGGTCCAGCTCCGGCGCGGAGTCATACGGTCCCTCACTCAGGACTGCCGACACGGTGGTGCTCAGCCGCTCGCGCAACGGCACCACGAGCGCGGCGACCAGCTCGGCCGCCAAGCGGCGGGGCGCATGGCGCACCTTCCGCTCCCGGCGGACCGGCTGTCCGGGGCTCGCCAGCGCGCGCCCGGCGGCGTAGGCGCCGTCGAGACCCTCGGCGATGGCGCTCGCCCACGCCTCCGCCTGGGCGTCGATGGGGGGCAACGCACTCGCGGCGTCCACCCGGGCGCGCTGGCGCCGGGCCGCATCGAGCACCGAGTTCTGCTCGTCGGCGAGGAGGCGCTTCACCTGCTGGAGCGTCGTCACGAGCAGGGGCGCCACCACCTCGTCGCGGCGACGGCGGGCCGCCTCGTCGCGATGCTCTGGCGTATCCGGCTCCGGCGTATCCGGCTCCGGCGTATCCGGCTCCGGCGGGTCGGGGACTGGGTCCGGGTGGTCCAGGTGGTCCGGTGACTCGTCGGCCGGGGCGGGCGCCGCGGCCTCGGGCGCGGGCGCACCGGGCTCGGGCGCGG
>CAZCYE010000044.1:0-13000 GCA_964502775.1 uncultured Bifidobacteriaceae bacterium
CCTCGGCGCGCGCCAGCAGCGCGCGCTGGCGCCGCTCCGCCGCCTCCTGGGCGGCGGGGTCACGCGCCTCGAGCCGGATCTCGATCTCGGCCAGGCGCGCCACGAGCATCGAGCGGCGCTCCTGGGCCGCCGCACCGCGAATCTCGACCTGGCGCGCCGCGGCCACGGTGGCCCGCGCCACCTCGACGGCCCGTTGGGCCTCGGCCCGAGCCACCTCGGCCGCGACCGCCCGGTCGGTGGCATCGTCGAGGGCCGCCTGCGTCACCACCGTCCGGCGCTCGCCCCCGATGCTCCACGGCTGGTCCCCGCCGAGCCGGTCACCCCCGGGCGTGACCGCCACGAGATCGGGATGCTCGGCCACGAGATCCAGGGCCGCGTGCCAGTCGCTCACGAGCACGGCGCGCGCCAGGAGGTGCCCGAGCAGCGCGTCGAGGCCCGGGACCCGCGTGTGCACCGCGCTTAGCAGCGCGCGAGCCCCTCGGGGAGTTGGGGGCGGCGGGGAGGGCTCGGCCCGGTCGGTGGCGTCGTCGTCCACGACGAGCAGGAGGGCCGCCATGTCGCCCGCCCGGAGGCGTTCGATCACCGCGCCCGCGGCCGGGGTGCCGCGGACCACCAGCGCCCGCATCGCCTCTCCCAGCGCGGCGGCCACCGCCACCTCGGTACCGGACTCGATCTCGAGATGATCCACGAGCGGGCCCACCAGGCCGCGCACGTCCTCGAGATCGGTCGCCACGGTCTCGTCGTGCGCGAGACGCAGCTGCTGCTCGGTCGCATCGGCGGCGGCATGGGCGCGCGCCGCGGCGCCCTCGGAGGCGCGCCACTGCTCCTCGGCGTCGCGCAGCGCCTCCTCGGCGACCGCCACCGGGATGACCCGGTCCGTGCCCGGGAGCGTGAACGCGTGTGCCTCGGCATCGAGGCCCGCGAGCTCGGCGCGCAATGACACCGCGTCGGCCACGAGGGTCTCGACCACTCCACGGTCCGCGTCGGCCGTCAGCTCGCGCTGCGCACTCCGGCGGCGCTCCGCGAGCAACGCCTCGAGTCCCCGCGCCCGCTCGTGCATGGTCTCGGCCCGCGCGAGCCAATCGGCGAGACCTTCCGCCCCCAGGGCGGTGAGGGAGTCCTCGGCGAGCACCACGGCTTCGTCGAGCTCGGCCAGGCGGGCGCGCAGCGCACCATCGCTTTGGCCCAGGTCGGCGCGCTCGTCGTGGAGGCGCTCGAGCCGGGACTGGAGCCCACCCACCTGGTGACCGGCGAGGTACAGGCGAATGGCGCGCAGCTCGCCCACGAGGCCGCCGTGCCGCTCGGCCGCCTCGGCCTGGCGCCGCAACGGCGTGAGCTGGCGCTTGACCTCACCGAGCAGGTCGTTGAGACGGGCCACATTGCCCTCGGTCGCCAGGAGCCGGCGCTCGGCCCGTTCCTTGCGTCGCCGGAACTTGAGGATGCCGGCCGCCTCCTCGATGATCATCCGCCGCTCCACGGGCGTGGCCATGAGGATGGAGTCGAGTTGGCCCTGGCCCACGATCACGTGCTGCTGGCGGCCGACGCCCGAGTCCGAGAGCAGGTCCTGGATGTCGAGCAGGCGACAGGGCGCGCCGTTCAGCCGGTACTCGGAGTCCCCGTTGCGGAACAGCGTGCGGGTGATGGTGACCTCGGAGAACTCGATCGGCAGGAGCCCGGCGCTGTTGTCGATGGTGAGCGACACCTCGGCCCGACCGAGCGCGGGACGCTGGGGCGTGCCCGCGAACACCACGTCGTCCATCTTCTGGCTCCGCAACGTGCGGGGCCCCTGGGCCCCCAGCACCCACGCGACGGCGTCCACGAGGTTCGACTTGCCCGAGCCGTTCGGGCCCACCACCACCGTCACCCCGGGCTGGAACTCAAGCGTGGTGGCGTCGGCGAACGACTTGAAGCCCTTCAGCGTCAGCGCCTTCAGGAACACCCGGGCAACCCCCTCTCCACGCGGGATCGTAGCGACGCTCGCGTCAGGTGCCTGCGGATCCGCCCTTCACCCCGCCCGCCCCGCCCGAGCCCGGCCCGCCCGAGCCCGGCCCGCCCGGTCCCGCCCAGCTCCAGGTCACCGTACGGCGAAGCCGCGGAGCGAGCCGGGCCGCTCCTCGGCCATCTCGACGGTATCCACCCTCGCGCGCGCCGGCCCGGTGCGGCACCAGGCCGCGACGGCGTCCACCGCAGTGCGCTCGCCCTCGAGCACCACCTCCACGCGGCCATCGTCGAGGTTGCGCACCCAGCCCGCCACCCCATGGGCCTCGGCGCGGGACCGGCAGGCCTCGCGGTACCACACCCCCTGCACTCGTCCGCTCACGAACCCGTGCACCCGCACGGTCGGCGGCGTCACACCTGGCATGCCTCGCAGAAGAAGGTCGATCGCCCGCCCACGCGCTCGCGCACGATCACGTGGCGGCACCTCCGGCATGCCTGGCCCTCCCGGGCGTACACCTTGTGGTGGTGCTGGTACGCGCCGGGCCGTCCGAACACGTCCACGTACTGCTCGTCGGCGAGGGACGACCCCCGGTACTTGACCGCGTCCTGGAGCGTCTCGATCATCGAACGGTAGAGACGGCGAACCTCCTGGGCGGAGAGCGAATCGCTGGCGCGATCCCAACGCAGGCCCGCGTCGTGGAGGATCTCGTCGCTGTAGACGTTGCCGATGCCCGACACGAACTTCTGGTCCATGAGCAGCGGCTTGAGCTTGGCGTGACGTTGCGCGATCAGCGAGCCGAAATGCTCCCACGACATCGTGTTCTCGAGTGGATCGATCCCGAGGTGCCGCACCTCGGCCACCTTCTCGAGCGCGTCCATCTCGGTCACGAACATCTCGCCGAACGTACGCGGGTCCACGAAGCGGAGCTGGCCTCCCTGTGCGAACGTGATCACCACCTGGGTGTGCTTGAGGCGCGTCTCGCGCGACGTCTTGGCCCGCAGCAGCTGGCCCGACATCCCGAGGTGGATCACGAGCACGTCTCCGCCTTCGATCCGGCACAGCAGGTACTTGCCGCGCCGATCCACGCCCAGGATCTTCTTGCCCTCGAGCCGGCTGGTGAACTGCTTGCGATTTCGGTGACGGCGGATCGAGCGCATGAGGACGACCTCGACCTCCTTGACGCGCTTGCCCACGATCTCCCGCTCGAGATCGCGTCGCACCACCTCGACCTCAGGCAGCTCCGGCATTCCGGCCGTCCTCTCCATCGTCTCCACGGTCGGCGGTCACCGGCGCGGCAACCGCCACACCGTCACCGCCGCGGTCGTCATCGGCGTCGGGTGCCGGCTCCTCCTGGAGGAAGTGCCACGCGGCGCGGGCCGCCTCTTGCTCGGCCTGCTTCTTGGAGCGGCCTTCGCCCTCACCGCGGACCTCACCATCGAGCCGCACGGTGGCGAAGAAGCGCTTGGAGTGGTCAGGGCCCTCGGCCCGGACCTGGTAGCGCGGCATGTGGTCGTGGCGTTGTGCCGCGAGCTCTTGGAGCCGCGTCTTGTAGTCGTGTCCGCCCGGCCCCACTGCGGCTTCGCGGATTCGATCGTCGAGAAGCGCGAGCACGAGGTCACGCGCCGCGGGCCATCCACCGTCGAGGTAGACCGCGGCGATGACCGCCTCCATCGCGTCGGCGAGGATCGACGCCTTGGCCCGGCCTCCCGATGCCTCCTCGCCCTTGCCCAGGAGCAACGCGGGCCCGAGCCCGATCTCCGTGGCCAACACGTTGAGCACCTCGGCGTTGACCACCGCGGCGCGCACCTTGGCCAGCTCACCTTCGGGGAGACCGGGGTAGAGCTCGAACACGTGCACCGTGACCACGAGCCCCAGCACCGCATCGCCGAGGAACTCGAGTCGCTCGTTCGAGGCGGTCTCGGGGTGCTCCGCGCAGTACGACCGGTGCACGAGCGCGTCGGCCAAGCGCGAGCGATCATGGAAGCGCCAGCCGAGCGCGGCCTGGAGCTCCTCCAACGTGGCGTCGCGCATCGATCCGCCCGCTACCCGTGCTCGCGCCCGAGCCGGGCCACCACGTAGTCGACGGCTTCCCGGACCGTACGAAGGTCGCCGAGGTCGGCATCATCGATGCTGAAGCCCACGGTCCGCTCCCCGAGCTCCTCCTCGAGCTCCTCCACGAGCTCGATGAGCGCCAGGGAATCGGCGCCCAGGTCGTCGGCGAAGCGCGCGTCGAGCGTCACCCGCCCCTCATCGATCTCGAGGATGGCGGCGAGGCGCTCCTGGACGAGCGCGAGCACCTCGTCGGGACCGAACGGAGAGCGCTCCACGTGCGTCTCAGCGGGCACCGGTGACCGCCTCTCGCATGCGGTCCACCACGCCGTTGTCCACGCACTGCTTTGCCACCTGCACTGCGCTGAGCACCGCCCTCGCCGACGAGGAGCCGTGGGAGATCACGCACACGCCGTTCACGCCCAGGAGCATCGCCCCACCCGTCACGTCGGGGTCGTACGCCTCGGCCGCCTCGAGGAGCATCGGCAGCAGCACGGTCGCCGCCTCCTTGGCCTCGGGGGTCGAGTCGAGCACGCGGAACACGAGCACGGCCATCGAACGGAGCGCTCCCTCGAGGCTCTTCAGCGCGACGTTGCCGGTGAAGCCGTCGGTCACGATCACATCGGCGGTGTCGGGGTGCATGAAGTCGCGACCCTCGATGTTGCCCACGAAGCCGGGCTCGGAGCGGAGCACCTCGTAGGCGCGCTTGCGAAGGTCGTCGCCCTTGCCCGGCTCCTCACCGTTCGAGAGCAGCCCGATGGTGGGCTCCGCCAACGCATAGCGCGCCCGTGCGTAGGCCCGGGCCATACGGGCGTACTGCACGAGACGCTCCGGCGGGGGGTCCACCACCGCACCCGCGTCCACGAGCACCTGGGGGTGCCGGCCCGGGACCGGGATCGGAACGGCGAGGGCCGGGCTCGGCACGCCTCGGAACCGCTTGAGCCGGAGCACCGCCGCGGTCGTGACCGCGCCCGTGTTGCCGGCACTGACCATCGCGTCGGCGACTCCGTCCCGCACGGCCTCCGCGCAGCGGACGATCGACGAATCCTTGTGCTTGCGGACTGCCGCAACGGGCTCGTCGTCCATCGCGATCACGTCCCGGGCGTCGAGCAGCTCGATGCCGGCCGGGGCGGTCCCCCCGGGAAGGTGCGGAGCGATGTCCTCCTCGCGTCCCACGAGCAGCACACGGACGGCCGCCTTGTCGACCGCGCGGATCGCCCCCGCCACGATCTCCGCCGGCGCACGGTCGCCGCCCATCGCGTCGAGCGCGATCGTGCGCCGCCGCGGTGATCCCGGTCGGGCCGCAGGAGTCACCTCAGGCGACGTCGATCACGCTGCGGCCCTTGTACCAGCCGCAGTTCCCGCACACGCGATGAGGCAGCTTCACCGCACCGCAGTTGGTGCACAGCGAGCGCGCGGGCGGGTCGACCCGGCGGTTCGCCGAACGCCGGCTGTGCGTCCTCGACCTGGGAGTCTTTCGCTTGGGAACGGCCATGTCGTCTCCTGAACAGTGGCGTAAACCGGGTAGGCGGTCAGAGCTCGAGCTCGGAGAGCGCCGCCCAGCGCGGATCCGCGGCCGCCTCCTTGGCGGCTCGGGCGGCGGCATCGTCGGGAGCGCACGGCGTGTCGCAGCGTGGTGCGAGGGGGAGATCGAGCATCACCGAGTCCCGTACGAGCTGCTCGAGGTCGAGCTCGTGCCCGGCGATCGGGTAGGTCTCACCGTCGACGGGTCGGGGCTCGAAGAATTCGTCCACGCGGAGATCCATCGTCTGGGTCAGCTCGCGGAGGCAGGTGCTGCACTCGGCCGTCCAGGTGGCGTGGATCGCGCCCCGGGCGACGATGCCGTCGGAGGCCCGCTCGAGGGTCAGCGCCAACTCCACCGGTGCCTCCACTCGGGCGGCCGACCCGGCCAGGCCGGGGAGGGTCTGCGAGACCAGGATCTCGCGCCGCGCTCCGGGATGGTTGAGCAGGTCGGCAACATCAACTCGCAGTCCTGACATGGTGGCCTCGCCGGGCAGCGGCACGGTGCAACGCAGGGGACGAGGTCCCGATTCTGGCGGCACCAGGGCCCACTCAGGATAGCAGCGTCCATCACCAGCCCTTGTGGGACAAGGGCTCTGGGCCTATTCGGCGTGCGCCTGGTCGCGCTCGTCCTGGTCGAAGAACTCGCCCGGGTCCTCGGCCTCCCCCGATTCGGGGCCGAGATCCACCTGGAGACGCCGACGGCCGTTGCGTACGGTCTGGATCGCCTCGCCCA
The DNA here is from genome assembly GCA_964502775.1 of uncultured Bifidobacteriaceae bacterium. GTDB lineage: Bacteria > Actinomycetota > Acidimicrobiia > IMCC26256 > PALSA-555 > CAZCYE01. The sequence continues at coordinate 6,246 of CAZCYE010000044.1, forward strand.
GCACCGCCTCGAGCGCCTCGAGTCGCTGGTCCACGTAGTCCTCGGCTTCGTGCTGGAGCCGACGCGCGTGGGCCTCGGCGTCGGTGATCACCTGCTCGGCGCGCCGGCGTGCCTCGCGTACCACCTCGGCCCGCTCCACCATCCGCTCGGCTTGCACGCGCGCCACCTCGAGCAGCTCGTCGGCCTCGTGTTGCGAGCGATCCAGGTACTCCTGACGCTCCTTGAGCAGCCAGCGGGCCTGCTTGAGCTCCTCGGGCAGGCCGGCCAGGGCCTCCTCGACCACGTCGAGCGCCTCGTCGCGGTTCACCAGGACCGACGCCGACATCGGCATGGCACGCGCGGTCTCCACGATCTCGCGCAGCTCGCCGAGGAGCGTCTCGAGCGCGCGCGCTTCGTCGTCGCTCATTCGGCTCCGGGCCCGAAGCGATCCACGAGTCGCTTGGCGACGAGCGGCGGGACCATGCTCGAGATGTCGCCGCCGAACCGGGCGACCTCACGGACGAGGCTCGACGACAGGAACGAGTACTGCGGGCTCGTGGAGATGAAGAAGGTGTCGATCTCGGAGAGCTGTTGGTTCATCTGGGCCATCTGGAGCTCGTAGTCGAAGTCGGAGATGGCGCGCAGCCCCTTGACGATGGCGCTCGCACCATGCTCGCGGGCGAACTCCACCAGGAGCCCCTTGAAGGAGTCGATGCGGACGTTGCCCAAGTGCGACGTGACCTCGCGCAGCATCTCCTGGCGCTCTTCGAGCGAGAACAGCGACTGCGACTTCTGGGGATTGCGGATGACGGCGACGATCACGTCGTCGAAGTGGCGCGCCGTTCGCTCGATGATGTCGATATGCCCGTAGGTGACCGGGTCGAACGAGCCGGGGCAGAGCGCGGTGGCCACGCCGGGTGCTCCTCTCATGCAACGGTTCAGACTCTGGGAACGTTCACGCCCCTTGGGTGGGTTCAAGCCCCCGAGGCGGGCTCTGGATTCGGCGAGACGACACGCAGGGCCACGACGAGCGTATCGCCGTACTTCCGCAGCCACATCCTTTCCCAGCCCGACGGTACGGAAGGGTCCGTGCCCCGACCGCCCTCGAGCACGACCACTGCGCCCGGGGCGAGCCAGCCCGGGCGCGCCAGGGCGTGTACGACCATGTCGAGCGCCCCGACCAGGTCGTACGGGGGGTCCGCGACGACGAGGTCGAACGGGGCATCGGCGGGGGGCTCACGCCGGAGGAACGCCTCCACGCTCGCGGCCACCACGCGCACCCGCTCATCGAGGCGCGCCGTGGCCACGTTGTGCCGGCAGCTCTCGAGGCCGGCTCGGTCATGCTCCACGAGCACCACGGCTCCGGCGCCTCGCGACGCGGCCTCGATGCCCAGCGCCCCGCTCCCCGCGTAGAGGTCGAGGACGGATGCTTGGGACACGACCTCGTCCCCCAGCGCCGAGAAGACCGCCTCGCGCACCCGATCGGTCGTCGGGCGGATCCCGGCCGGGGCCCTCAAGCGCAGCCCGCCCGCAGTTCCCGCGATCACCCGGAGCCGGCGCGCCATCGAATTCTCCTCGATTCAGCTCTTGAACAGGTACTCGACGGCATCGCCGAGCAGGTCCTCGACCTCCTCGCGCAGCTGCGCGTGGGCATCGAGGTCGGGATCCCGGTCCAGCAGCGAGACGACCGCCGCGCGCGCTGCCACGACGACGGGCTCGTCGCGGGGAAGCTCCCCCAACTTGAGGTCACTGAAACCGGCCTGACGCTCACCGAACACCTCGCCCGCCCGCCGGATCTCGAGGTCACGCTCCGCGAGCGCGAACCCGTCGTGCGACTCGCGCATCGCGGCGAGGCGAGCCTCACCTTCGGCGGTGACGGGCTCCGCGAGCAAGAAGCAGTGCGACGGGTGCGGACCCCGACCAATGCGGCCCCGGAGCTGGTGGAGCTGGAGCAGGCCGAAGCGGTCGGCGTCCTCGACCACCATCACGGTGGCATTCGCGACGTCGATGCCAACCTCGATCACCGTCGTGGCCACCAGCACGTCGACGAGGCCGCCGCGGAAGCGCGCCATGACCTCCTCCTTCTCGGTGGGCGGGAGCTGGCCGTGGAGCAGGCCCAGCCGCAAGCCGCGCAGCTCCTCGGCCGCGAGTCGCTCGTACTCCTGCGTGGCCGCACGCGCCGCGGTGCGCTCCGATCCCTCGACGAGCGCGCACACCACGTAGGCCTGCCGCCCTGATGCCACCTCGGCCCGGAGCCGCTCGTACACGGACGCGCGCTCGAGGGGGCTGGGGCCCACGACCTCAGTGCTGACGCCGGCTCGGTCCGAGGGCAGCTCGCGCAGCTCGGAACGATCGAGGTCGCCGTAGATGAGCATGGCCGCGGTGCGCGGGATGGGAGTCGCGGTCATCACCAGCACGTCCGGCAACGTTCCCTTGCCTCGAAGCAGCTCGCGCTGCTCCACCCCGAAGCGGTGCTGTTCGTCGACGACGGCGAACCCGAGACGCGCGAACTCCACCCGCTCGGCGATCAGGGCGTGCGTCCCGACCACGACATCGATGGTGCCGACGCGCAGGCCGTCGAGGATCGCACGCCGCTCAGCCGCGGCGGTCCGGCTCGTGAGCAGCGCTACCCCGAGCGGGCGCTCCCCGAGCAGGCTCCCGGGCTCGGAGACGGTGAGGCCGGCGAGGAGCTCGCGCACCGTGAGGGCGTGCTGCTCGGCGAGCACCTCGGTCGGCGCCATGAACGCGGCCTGGTAACCGCCCTGCACAGCCATGAGCGCGGCGGCCAGCGCCACCACCGTCTTTCCCGAGCCCACCTCACCCTGGAGGAGTCGATGCATCGGCCACGGCGCCACGAGATCGTCGCGGATCTCGGCGACGACCTGGCGCTGCGCCGCGGTGAGCTCGAACGGCAGGTGCGCGATGAACGCGTCGACGAGGGGCCCGTCGACCTGGTGCTCGATTCCACCTCCCTCGCGCTCCACCTGGCGCTTTCGGGCCACGAGGCCCACTTGCATGCGCAGGAACTCGTCGAACTTGAGCCGCGCCCGCGCGAGCTTGATCTGGCCCGTGTCGGTCGGCCGGTGGATCCACTCATAGGCATGCGTTCGGTCGGTGAGGCCCTCCGACGCGAGGGTCGTGTCGTCGAGCGGGTCGGCGAAGCCTCGGGCTCGCGTGCGTTCGAGCGCGGCACCCACGAGTCGGCGGAGCTGCCAGCTGTGGATCCCGGCCCGCCCCGATTGCGGGTACACGGGCAGGAGCACACCGGTGGTCGCCTCCCGGCTCGTCCCCAACACGTCGAGGGCCGGGTTCACCATCTGGCGCCGCCCGCGGTAGTGGTCGACGCGACCGAAGACCGACACCTCGGTACCCACCTCGATCCGGGCGCGGTACTCCTGGTTGAAGTACACGAGCCGGAGGTACGACGTCTGGTCGAACAGCTCGATCTCCACGAACGGTCGTCGCCGGGGAGGGCGGCGCACCGCCACCTTCTTGACCTCGCCGAAGACCGTGGCCTCCTCGCCCACCGCCAGGCTCGCGATCTCGACCACGTTCGTGCGGTCGTGGTAGCGGCGAGGGAAGTGCTCGACCAGGTCGAGCACGCTCACGATGCCCATCTCCTCCAATTGGGCGGCCAGCTTCGGGCCGACATCGCGTAGGGCGGCCACCGGCTTGCCGGCCAGCTCACGCAGTGTGAGTCCGGGCACTACTCCACGCCGATGAGATACGGGTACAGCGGTTGCTCACCTCCGTGCACCTCGAGCTCGACGTGAGGGCTCGATCGCCCGAGGTGGTTGCGCAGCCGCTCGGTCTCCGCCGGGCGGGCGTCCGTGCCGACGACCACGGTGACCAACTCGCTCGACGCGTCCACCAACCGCTCGCACAACGCGATCGCGGCGTCGGCCGCCGATCCGGCAACGGCCACCACACCGTCTGAGGTCAGCGCGATCCAGTCCCCCTCGGCGATCGGTCCGCACGACGCCACCCCGGCGCGTACCGCGCGCGTGACCTCACCGGCGCGCACGCCCGCGGCGGCCCCCGTCATCGCGGCGACGTTGGCCGCCACGTCGGCCCCGGGGTCGTAGGCGACGAGCGCCGCCAGGCCTTCCACGACCGCGCGCGTCGGCACCACGGCCACGGGGCGCGGCGACAGATCGTCGAGCTGGCCCGCGACTCCCACGATGTTGGCGTTGTTGGGGAGCACCACCACCGCGTCCCCGGGTGCCCTGGTGACCGCGGCGAGGATCTCGGCGGTCGACGGGTTCATGGACTGCCCACCCATCACGATCTCGTGCACGCCGACGCTCCGCAGCAGTCGGTGCACACCGTCACCGGCCGCCACCGCGACCACGCCGGTGACCACCTGGTGGCGGCCGTCGTCGCCGCCTTGGGGACCGGCGGCAGCGTGGACACCGTGGCCAGCGTGGACGGCGTTCGTGTCGTGCATGTCGTGCGCGTCGTGCGAATGGGCGTCGAGGAGCTCCGAGAGGTCGGTCACGTTGATGCTCGAGGGAGTGCCGGCCGCGCGTGCGAGCCGGATCGCGGCGTCGACGTCGTCGGTGTGGACGTGGCAGTTCCATGTCCGGTCCCCACCCACCACCACGACCGAGTCCCCGATCGTTCCCCACTGCACCTTGAAGTCGGCCACGGCGTCCCCGGGGGCGTCGAGGAACAGCATCACCTCGTAGCGCCCGCCGCCCACCCCGTGTGCGTGGTCGAGCGCTCCGAGGTGCGGCATCGCGACGATCGCCGGCTTGGGCAGGCCCCGCCCGTCGACCACGTGGAGCAACGCGTCGACGAGGAGGGCGAAACCCAAACCACCGGCATCCACGACGCCGGCGGCGGCGAGCACGTCGAGGAGCTCGGGCGTGCGGTCCACGGCTTCGTGCACGGCACGCGACGTGCGGTCGAGCAGCTCGACGAGTGTCTCCACATCCTCGCCCGTTCCACCGGCACTTGCCGCGTCGGCGGCCGCGCGCGCAACGGTGAGGATCGTTCCCTCCACGGGCTCGAGCACCGCGTCGTCGGCCGCGGCGGACGCGCGGCGCAACCCGGCCGCGAGGTCGGGCGCGCGCACGGCATCACGCTCGCCCACCACCTCCACGAGCCCCCTGAGGATCTGCGACAGGATGACGCCCGAGTTCCCGCGCGCGCCCATGAGCGATCCGTGGGCGAGCGCCCGGCACACCTCGACCATCGACGGGTGCGCGCCGCGCGTAGTCGACGCCGAGGCTGGAGTCTCCACCTCACCCAGCTCCGCCACCACCGCCTCCATCGTGAGCGCCATGTTCGTACCCGTGTCCCCGTCGGGCACCGGGTAGACGTTCAGCCGGTTCAGCTCGTCCTGGTGCATGCGCAGCACGTCGCGGTAGGCGATCGCGGCCCGGGCGAGTGCGGGGGCGTCCAGCACGTCGAGGGCCACGCGCGGGATCGTAGTGTTGGTGCGCACGGCCGTCTCGTGGCGGCGCGGTACCCGCTGGTATCGTGGCCCGTTCGCTCGCCCGTCCCCGTTGTTTGCCCGTTGGCGTCCCCATGTCGGCGGGGCAGGAGTCTCGATGGCACTGGTCTGTGACGTATGCGGCAAACGGCCGCACTTCGGCATGCGCCTGAGCCACTCGCACCGGCGCACCAAGCGGCGCTGGAACCCCAACGTGCAGCGGGTGCGCGCGCTGGTGAACGGAACGCCCAAGCGCCTCCACGTGTGCACCTCCTGTCTCAAGGCGGGCAAGGTGCTCAAGCCGTGAGCAGCCTCACAGTGGGCTCCTGAGGACGCGCTGAGCCGTGCAAGGAGTGGTTCGCACCTTCGATCCCGACACCGGTGAGGGAATCGTGGTGCGCGACACCGACCGCGCCGAGTTGCTCCTCGCCCCCGGAGCACTGGAGGGATCCATCTTCCGGCTCCTCCGCCAGGGCCAGCGCGTGAACTTCGAGGTGGATGCGCAGGATCGGGCCATGCGCATCCGCATCGGCTCCGAGCGCGACATGGGACTCCCGACCGCTCAGATCTGATCCCGCCGGAGCGTCGTCTCGGATCGACCGGCACGGCTCCGCCGGTACACTCGGCCCCTTCGCTGGCCGTCCCCCTCGCCTGCTGGGAGTCGTCGTGTCGCTGATGGAAGCCCCCACACGGAACGCCAAGTTGGTGCGTTGGGTCGAGGAGATCGCCGCCCGGTGCGAGCCCGAGGCCGTCCACTGGTGTGACGGATCGGCGAGCGAGTACGAGCTGCTGTGCAAGCAGCTGGTGGAGGCGGGGACGCTCGTGGAGCTCGATCCCACCCGTCGGCCCGGCTCCTACTGGGCGTCCACCGACCCCAGCGACGTGGCCCGGGTGGAGGACCGCACATTCATCTGCTCGGAGGATCCGGGCGACGCCGGCCCCACCAACAACTGGGAAGAGCCCGCCACGATGCGGGCCAAGCTCGACGAGCTGTTCGCCGGGTGCATGCGGGGTCGCACGATGTACGTGGTGCCGTTCAGCATGGGCCCGTTGGGCTCCCCGCTCTCCTACATCGGCGTCGAGGTCACCGATTCGGCTTACGTGGCCGCCAGCATGCTCGTGATGACCCGCGCCGGCGCCGGCGCACTCGACGTGCTCGGCGAGGACGGCGAGTTCGTGCCGTGTGTGCACTCGCTGGGCGCGCCGCTCGAGCCCGGCGAGGCCGATGTGGCCTGGCCGTGCAACCCCGACGAGAAGTGGATCGTGCACTTCCCCGAGACCCGGGAGATCTGGTCGTACGGCTCGGGCTACGGCGGCAACGCGCTGCTGGGCAAGAAGT
>CAZCYE010000045.1:0-9950 GCA_964502775.1 uncultured Bifidobacteriaceae bacterium
GTGCGTGAAGGCGACCTGGGTGAGGTAGCCACCCGTGGTGTGCATGATGCCCTTGGGCTTGGCCGTGGTGCCGCTCGTATAGAGGAGGAAGAGCAGGTCCTCGGCGTCCATGGCCTCGGGCTCGCACTCGGTGGACTGGCCGGGGACGACGTCGTGCCACCACACGTCGCGCCCGGGGGTCATGGGCACGTCCTGGCCCGTGCGGCGGAGCACGAGCACCTTCTCGATCGTGGGGCAGGCCTCGAGGGCCTCGTCGGCGATGGTCTTGAGGGGCACCACGTTGCCGCGCCGCCATGCGCCGTCGGCGGTCACCAGCACCGTGGCCCCCGCGTCGTTGATGCGGTCACGCAGCGCGTCGGCCGAGAACCCGCCGAACACCACCGAGTGCGCGGCGCCGATGCGTGCGCAGGCCAGCAGCGCGGTCGGCAGCTCCGGCACCATGCCGAGGTACACGTTGACGCGGTCGCCGCGGTGCACGCCGAGGCCCTTGAGCGTGTTGGCGAGCTGGCACACGTCGTCGAGCAGCTCGGCGTAGGTGATGGTGCGGGTGTCGCCCGGCTCGCCCTCCCAGTGATACGCCACCTTGTCGCCGTGACCGGCCGCGACGTGACGGTCGAGGCAGTTGTACGACGCGTTGAGCGTGCCGCCCACGAACCACCGCGCGAAGGGCAGCTGCCAGTCGACGATCGTGTGCCAGGGCGTGAACCAGTCGAGGAGCTCGGTGGCCTGGTGGGCCCAGAACCCTTCGAGGTCGGCCTCGGCCCGGTCGTAGAGCGCCCGGTCGGACACGAGCGCGGCGCGGGTAAACGAAGCCGGCGGGGGGAAGGTGCGGCCCTCGGCCAGCAGCGATTCGATCGTCTCGGTCATGGACCCTTCCGGCACCCGCGGGCAGTGCGGAGGCTACCGCCCGCGCGCGGGCACGGTGATAGGAGCAGGCGAGCGGCCGCGAGCCGGGTATCCCGGCGAGCAGCGAGCGCGACCAGAGATTTGGCCAGTGGGCCCGTCGCCGGGGCGGCAACTGGTGGAACGTCAGCCCGTGCCGCGGCCCGTAACTCGGCGTAGCAACAGCACCCGGTGGCCCCCGAGCCCGGCGGGATCGAGCAGCGCCTCGGCCTCGGAACTGCGGCTGCGCCCGGCGAGGGCCTCGAGGTCGCCGAGATGCGCACGCTCCTGCCAGATCTTTGCGCCCTGGGCCACGAGTACGCCCACGCCCAGCGCCGTGAGCCATTCACGCTGCGTCGTGTCCGCGGCCACCTCGAAGCCGACACGCGTCGCACGGGCACGCAGCACGGGCAGCACCACGTCACAGGTGATGTCCTGGGAGCCGGGCGCGGCGAGTGGACTCGTCCCCCGGTGCTGCGTGCGGTAGGTGCGCAGCCAACCCTGCGGCCCGTGCTGCCCGCGCCGGACCAGGCCGTCGAGCTCGTCGGCGTAGTCGATCACCCACAGCTCGCCCCGGTGCAGCATCGCGGCGCAGCGCTCGAGCCACTCGGCCGTGCCGGTGGGCACCGGCAGGCGCGTGCCGTCGGGGATGCCGCGGCCCTCGTCGCCCTCGTCGCCGAGCACGTCGACCAGCGCGAGCACAAGGTCGGGGGGTGCGGGCACGAGCACCTCGACGAGGTCGCCGCTCTCGTCCGCCTCGCCGCCCTCGCCGGGGCCGATGCCGACGCGCACCTCACTCCAGGCGCCGCGGGCGCGCTCGACGAGGCGGACACCAAGATTGTCGAGCAGCTCGTTGGCGATCACCACTCCCTCCACGTCCACCGCCGGGAGGTCGTCGAGCGCGGTGACGATGGGCCCGGCGCGAGGCACCGGCACGGGCCCATCCCCGCCGTCCCTGTCGCGGTCGCCGGGCTCAGAGGGGCCGAGTACCTCGTTGGGAGGCTCCAGGGTGAGCAACTCCGCGGCGCGTGCCCGCAGCGCGGGGGAGCGTTCCACCGCCACCGCGCGTATCGCGGGGCCACAGCGTGGCTCGGCTCGCAACACGTCGGCGAGCAGGCGCCCACGACCCGCTCCCGCGTCCACGACCACGAAGGGATCGGGCTCACCGAGGCGCAGCCACGTGTCGTCGAGGGCACGCGCGACGAGCGCCCCGAACAGCGGCCCCACCTCGGGGCTGGTCACGAAGTCTGCGCCGGCGCGGCCCGCGCCGCCCCCCGACGCGAAGAACCCGTCGGGCTCGCCGTAGAGGGCGACCTCCATGAACTCGGCGAACGTGATGGGCCCCTCGCGCGCGATCACATCGCGCAAGCGCTCCAACGCGCCTGACATTCAGGCGACGCTAGCGGTAGCGGAGCAGGCGAGCGGCCGCGAGCCGGGTATCCCGGCGAGCAGCGAGCGCGACCAGAAAGGCGCGTTAGCTGGTCAGGAAGGCGACCTCGCCGAGGTGAGCGAAGGCCTGCGGGTACACGCCGACGACCAGCACCACCGCGGTCGTCAGGCCCATGGCCACGTTGAGCCCGATCGGCGTGGGGGCGCGCACCGGCATGGCGCCCGCCGTCTCGGTGGCCTCCGCCGGCTCCTCGAACCAGATCTGACGCGCGACCCCCGAGTAGTAGTACAGCGCGATCACCGTGTTGACGGCGGCGATCACGCCGAGCACGACTGCCGCGGTGGTGCCGGCATCGAACACGGCGCGGAACATCACGAACTTGGCGAACCAGCCCGCAAGCGGTGGGATCCCCGCGAGCGAGAAGAGGAACAGCGTGAACATCACCGCAATGGCCGGGCTCGTGCGCCCGAGCCCGGCCAGGCTCGTGATGTCACCCGAGCCCGTGCGCCGCGCCACCGCGATCACGCACGCGAAGGCACCCAGGTTCATCGCGCCGTACACGAGCAAGTAGATCACCACCGCCTGCCAGGCTCGGTCCCCGGCGTCGCCGGCCACGGCAAGCGGCACGAGGATGAAGCCACCCTGCGCGATCGACGAGTACGCGAGCATCCGCACAATGTTCGACTGGCGCAGCGCCACCAGGTTGCCGAGCGTCATCGACGCGGCCGCGAGCACCCACAGGATCGGCTCCCACGAGCTGCCCGAGGGAAAGAAGCCGAAGCGCACGATCGAGAGGATGGCCACGAAGCCTCCGGCCTTCGAACCCACCGAGAGGAACGCCGTGACCGGAGTGGGCGCACCCTCGTAGGTGTCGGGCGCCCAGAAGTGGAACGGCACCGCGCTCACCTTGAAGGCGAAGCCCACCAGGGTGAGGAACACCCCTACGGCGAACAGCGGCGCCGGGTCGGTGCTACGTACCCATTCGCCGATCCCGGTGAGCAAGGTGGCGTCGGACATGCCGTACACGATCGACATCCCGTAGAGCATCACCGCCGACGAGATGACGCCGATCAGGAAGTACTTGATCGCGGCCTCGTTCGACTTGGTGTCGTGCTTGCGCCAACCGGCAAGGATGAAGGTGGGGATGGAGAGGGTCTCGAGGGCCACGAAGATCGAGACGAGGTCTCGCGCCGAGGTCATGACCACCATGCCCAGCACCGACGTGAGCAACAGCACATAGAACTCGCCCTGGTAGTAGTCGCCCTCACCGATGTAGTCGACGGACACGAGGAGCGTCACGTACGCCGCGACGAGGAAGAAGCCGGTGAGCACGAGCGAGTAGTTGTCGACCACGAAGCCGCCGCCGAACAGGGAGCGGTCGGTGCCGTCGGCCGCGAGCGTGAGCACGGGGATCAGCGCGGCCAGCACGCCGAAGCTGGCGAGCTGGGCCACGAGGCGGCGGTTGTCGACGATCAGGTCGACCATGAGCACGATCACGATCGCGGCCGAGAGGACGATCTCGGGCGCGAGCGCGTGGAAGTCGACGTGCGGGTTCACGCCACTAGCCCCCGAAGATCCGGGCGATGCCCGACGCCGCGCCGTCGGTGACGTCGAAGAGGAGGTCGGGGAAGATGCCGAGTGCCGCGATCAGCGCGAGCAGTGGCGCCCAGGCGAGCCACTCGGGGCCGTGGACATCGTGGATGTGCGCCGACTCGAACTCGGGCTTGGGCGCACCGAAGGCCACCCGCTGGAACATCCACAACAGGTAGCCCGCGGCGAGCACCGTGCCGATCGCCGCGATCACCATGAACGTGCGGAACGTCCAGAGGTTGTTGTCACCGATGAGCGCGCCGGCGAGCGGTGACGGCTCGTACGACGAGAGGATCGCGGGGAACTCGCCCCAGAACCCGGCCAGCCCCGGAAGGCCGAGCGACGCGAGCGCGCAGAAGCCGAAGGTCCATCCGAGGCGGGGCGCCTGGGTGAGCAGCCCGCCGAGCCGGCTCATCTCCCTGGTCTCGTAGCGCTCCTGGATCGAGCCGGCGACGAAGAACAGCATCCCCGTGATCAAGCCGTGCGCAACCATGCCGAAGATCGCGGCATTCAGGCCGAAGTCGGTGAGGGTCGCGATCCCGAGCATGACGAAGCCCATGTGCGCCACCGACGAGAAGGCGATGAGTCGCTTCATGTCTCGCTGGGCGAGACAGCACAGCGCCCCGTAGATGATGCCGATCACGGCCAGCAATCCGATCCACGGTGCCCAGTCGCGGGCGGCATCGGGCAGCACCGGCAGCGCGATGCGCACGAACCCGTACGTCCCCAACTTCAGCATGATGGCGGCCAGCAGCACCGAGCCCACCGTCGGCGCCTCGGTATGCGCGTCGGGAAGCCACGTATGGAACGGGAACATCGGCACCTTGATGGCGAACCCGAGGAACAACCCTCCGAACAGCAGCAGCTGGGTCCCGTGCGCGATGCCGGCGCCCCCGAAGTCGGTCAACTCGGGGATCTGGAACGTCTGACGCTGGGAGAGGAAGAAGATCGCCAGGAAGCTGACGAGCATGAGCGCCGAGCCGAAGAGCGTAAAGAGGAAGAACTTGATTGAGGCGTACTGCCGCTTCGGGCCGCCCCAGACCCCGATCATGAAGAACATGGGGAGCAGCACGACCTCGAAGAACACGAAGAACAAGATGAGGTCCTGGGCGACGAACGTGCCGTTCATCCCCACCTCGAGGAGCAGCACCAGCGCGAGGAACGCCTTGGGGTTGTGCGGCGCGGGGAAGTGGTTCCAGGAGTAGAGGATGCAGCAGATCACGACGAGCATCGACAGGATCAGCAGCGGCAGCGCGATGCCGTCGATGCCGAGGTGGTACCTCGACTTGATGACGTCGATCCACGACTCGTTCGTCCCGAACTGAAGCTTGCTCCCGGCGTCGTAGTCGAAGCGGGCCATGATCCCGATCCCCACGAGGCCGGTCACGACCGCGGTACCCAGGGCGGTCGCCTTGATCGCTGTCTCCTGGGCGCGGGGTATGCACAGCACGACGCCCATGCCGACCAGCGGGAGGAACACCGCGAGCGTCAGCGCCCAGTCATCGAACCAGTCCATCGGTCTCGAACCCTCGCTCTCAGATCACGTTGGTGAGGAACAGGGCAAGGCTGAGCAGCCCCACCCCGAGGAACAGTGCCAGCGCGTACTGCTGCACGCGCCCCGTCTGGACCGTTCGGAGCGCGGCCCCGGCCGCCCCCGTCTCGGTGCCGAGCGCGTTGACCGCGCCGTCCACGACACCCTGATCCACCACGTCGTACACGTAGTGACCGAAACGAGTGGTGGTGCGCGCCAGGCCGTTGACCGCGCCGTCGATCACGTGCTGGTCGATCCAGTACGCGGCCCGGGCCACCGGACCCTTGACACCACTCACGACCACCCCCTCGTACAGATCGTCGAGGTAGTACTTGTTGACGAGGAAGGCGTAGCCGCGGCGCGCCAGCGGATTCCGTTGGGTGAGGCCACGAAGGAACCCGAGCTCCTCGCGCCGGAACGAGTAGAACGCCATCACGCCGGCAGCCACCAGCGCGAGTGTCACCGAGATGACGGCCTTCGAGTAGTCGAACTCGGCGTGGACGAGGTGGGGGAACGCGAAGGTCGGCTCCACCCACTCGGTGAACTTCTCGATCCCGAGCGGTGCCGCGTTCACGAGCCCGGCGGCAGCGGACAGCACTGCGAGCACCACGAGCGGAGCCGTGATCGCCCGCTCCGACTCATGAGGGTGGTGATGGCCCCGGTACTCGCCGAAGAAGGTGAGGTACACGCAGCGCGTCATGTACGCCGCGGTGAGGAAGGCGCCCACGAGTCCCACCACGAGGAACGTGTCGAAGCCGCTCTCGCCGGCATTGGCCAGGATCTCGTCCTTGGACCAGAAGCCGGCGAGCGGGAAGATCCCGGCCAGCGCCAACGACCCGATGACAAAGGTCCAGAAGGTGATCGGCATCGCCTTGCGCAGACCGCCCATCTCCCGCATGTCGAACGAGTGGTGGGTTCCCCCATGGCTCACCGAGCCGGCGCCCAGGAACAGCAGGGCCTTGAAGAAGGCGTGGGTGAACAGGTGGAACACCGCGGCCACCCACGCGCCCACGCCCAGGCCCATCACCATGTACCCGAGCTGACTGATGGTGGAGTACGCGAGGACCTTCTTGATGTCGTACTGCACGAAGGCGAGCGCGGCTCCGATGAGGATCGTGACGCCACCGATCAGCGCCATCATGTTGACGCCGCCGTCGGCGATCGAGAACCCCTCGTAGAACACGGGATAGACCCGGGCACCGAGGTACACGCCGGCCACCACCATCGTGGCGGCATGGATCAGCGCGGACACCGGTGTGGGGCCGGCCATCGCGTCGGGAAGCCAAGTGTGGAGCGGGAACTGCCCGCTCTTGCCGATGATGCCCACCATGAGGCACGCGGCCGCGGCGAGGAGCAGACCGTGGTCGGCGCCGGTGCCGACCGCATAGAGGTTGGTGTCGGCGATCCCGAACGAGCCCACGGTGAAGAAGAGGATGATCACACCGATCATCAGGCCCACGTCGCCGACACGGGTGGTGAGGAAGGCCTTGACCGCCGCGCTCGCGTTGTCGCGCTCCTCCCACCAGTGCCCGATGAGCACGAACGAGCACATACCGACGAGCTCCCAGCCCACCACGAGCTGGAGCATGTTGTCGGCGACGACGAGGGTGAGCATGGACGCGGTGAACAGGCTGAGCAGCGCGTAGAAGTGGGTGAACCGCCGGTCGTCGCGCATGTAGGCGGTGGAGTACACGTGCACGAGCAGCGAGACGAGGGCGACGACGAACATCATCATCACCGTGAGCCCGTCGACGTAGGTGCCAACGCCGAACTCGACACCGCCGCTGCGCCACCAGGTGAGGGAGCTGATGACGGGCTCCACCACGGCGTGCTCCCCGCCTCCGCCGAGCAGCCCGGTACCGAGGAACGACCGCAACGTGGCGCCCCCGTGGTGACCGGCGTCGTTGACCCGCTGAATCCATTCGATGCCGGCCACGCAGGCGAGGAGGAAGGTGACGCCCACGGCGGCGACGCCCACCTCGGCACCCTTGCGGGGCAGGCGCTTGCCCCAGGCCAGGATGACCAGGAACGAGACCGCGGGCAGCGCGGGGATGATCCAGGCTTGCTCGAGCATCGGCGCGTCAGCCCTTCAACTGGTCGACTCGGTCGAGATCGGGGCTGCGGAGGTTGCGGTAGATGAGCAGCACGATGGCCAGTCCGACGCCCACCTCGGCCGCGGCAATCGTGATGATGAACAGCGTAAAGATCTGGCCCTCCACACTCCCGTTGAACGCCGAGAAGGCCACGAGGTTGATGTTCACCGCGTTGAGCATGAGCTCGACGCTCATGAGCACGAGCACGCCGTTACGACGAGCAAGCACCCCGTAGACACCCACACAGAACAAGAAGGCGGAGAGGATGAGGAAGTAGTTGAGCTCCATCAGTCCCTCCGGGCCAGTACGACGGCGCCGATCAGCGCCGCGAGCAGGAGCATCGAGACCACCTCGAACGGCACGATGAAGTCGCGGAACAGATCGCTGCCGATGTTGTCGCTGCTGCCGAGGGCGACGAGATCGTCACCGAAGCGGATGTTGGTGCCGCCGAACGCGTCCACGAGCAATGCGACCAGCACGCCGAGCACGAACAGCGCGGCCACGAGGGCCGCCCAGCGCTGGTCGTTGTCGAGGCTGCGCCCCTCACCACCCATGGGGGCCCGGGTGAGCATGACGCCGAACAAGAAGAGAATGACCACAGCACCGATGTAGATCAGCACCTGCACCCAGGCCACGAACTCGGCCGCGAGGAGGATGTACAGCCCCGAGGCGCCGCCCAGGACCACCACGAGGTAGAGCGCGGCGTGCACGACGTTGCGGGAGCGCACGACGCCGATCGACGCCGCAGCCATCCCGAGCGCGATGACCCAGAAGGCCACGTCCCGCTCCCACATCATGCGCTCGCTCTCTGCGACCCGGGATACCCGGGCCGCGAGCGTTCGCTCGCTGGCGAGCTCCCTGCGCTCGCGTCCGCTCGCTCCGGTCGCCGCGCCGCGGCAGTCACTTCTTGCCCTTGGATTCGGCACCGGCCTCGAGGGGCTCGGGCTCGGGAACGGTCTCCATCCACTCGCCCAGGCGCACCTTGTCGTGGAGGAGGTGCGCGATGTTGAACTCCGAGTACTCGTAGTCGGGGCTCCAGAACAGCGCGTCGAACGGGCACACCTCCACGCAGATCCCGCAGTACATGCAGAGGGCGTAGTCGATGTCGAAGCGATCGAGCACGCTCACCGATCGCATCCGGCCCCCTTCGCGGCGCGGCGGGCGCTGCTCCTTGTGGCCCTCGATGTAGATGCACCAGTCGGGACACGACCGTGCACACAGCATGCACACCGTGCAGTTCTCTTCCTTGAGGGCGATGACCCCCCGGGCGCGGGGCGCCGGCGCCTCCTTCTCGTGCGGATACTGCACCGTGACCGCGGGCTTGAGCATCGTCTTGAGCGTGACGCCCAAGCCGCTCACCAGTCCGGGCACCTTCGGCAACTTCCAGCCCATCAACCGGCCACCTTCACCATTGGCGCGCGGTGGCCGGCCATCACGCAACCACCTTGAACACGCCGGTGAGCAGGATGTTGGCGAGGCCGACGGGGATGAGGAACTTCCACGCCACGGCTTGGAGCTGGTCCTCGCGCAGGCGAGGGAACGTGAACCGCACCCAGAACATGAGGAACGCCACCGCCATCAACTTGGCAAACAGCACCAACGGACCGAGGATGTTGGCCCAGTCGCCGTCGACGCCGGGAATTGCCCATCCGCCCAGGAAGAGCGTGGCCGCGAGCCCGGCGAACGCGAACGCGGTACCGAACTCGCCGATGAAGAAGAACAGGAACCGGAAGCCGGTGTACTCGACCATGTACCCCGACACGAGCTCGCTCTCGGCCACGGGCATGTCGAACGGGGTCTGGGTGAGCTCGGCTTGCGCCGCGACCAGGAAGAGTGCGAAGCCGATGAACTGGGTGAGGATGAACGGCTCGCCGACCCCTCCCCAGCCGAAGATCTCGCCGTTCTGCTGGGCGAGGACGATGCCCTGGAGGTTCATGGTGCCGGCCTGGATCACCACGCCCACCACCGCCAGCAGGAGCGGCAGCTCGTAGGCGATGAGCTGCGCCGCCGCTCGGAGCGCGCCGAGCAGCGCGAACTTGTTGGCGCTCGCCCACCCCGCCATGAGTACGCCGATCACCGAGAGGCTCGACACCGCGAGCGCGTAGAACACGCCAATGTCGAGGTCGCGCACCACGAGGTCCGGCCCCATCGGGATCACGAGGAACACGAGGAAGGTGGAGACGACGATCACGGCGGGCGCGGCGGCGAACACACGCCGATCCGAGTCCGCCGGCATGATGTCCTCCTTCTGGAGGAACTTCAGCCCGTCGCCGATCAGCTGGTACCAGCCGTGGAAGCCACCCGGGTCCATGGGGCCGAGGCGGCTCTGCATGTGGCTCATCATCTTGAGCAGGAACACGTAGCCCAGGATCAGCGCGCCGGTCGGGATGATCGCGAGCACCACGATCGTCTTGATCGCGAGGGTGCTGCCCCAGCCGATGTCGAGCGCGAGCAACCCCATCAT
>CAZCYE010000045.1:10050-12973 GCA_964502775.1 uncultured Bifidobacteriaceae bacterium
TCATCGGTCGATGTCTCCGAGGATGAAGTACAGGGAGGCGAGGATCGCCACCACGTCGGGGACGTACACGCCCTTCAGCAGCCAGGGAAGGATCGAGACGTTGCTGAACGACGCCGAGCGGATCTTGACGCGGAACGGGCCGGTCGCGCCCTTGGACACCACGTAGTAGCCCATCTGCCCGAGTGGGTTCTCGGTCTCCACCCAGATCTCGCCCTCGGGCACCTTGATGATGCGAGGGACCTTGGCCATGACCGGCCCCGCGGGGAGCCGGTCGAGGCACTGGAGCACGAGGCGAGCCGACTCCCGCGTCTCCTGGAGCCGTACCCAGTACCGCGCCCAGGAGTCGCCGTCGGGATGCGACCACACCTTGAAGTCCAACTCGGGGTACACGAGGTACGACGGACCGTCGCGGCGCAGGTCCCAGTCGACACCCGACGCCCGCAGGTTCGAGCCCGACACGCCGTACGACGCGCCGATGGCGCCGGGAATGACGCCGATCCCCTTGGTGCGCGCCTCGAAGATCTCGTTGCCGAGGACGAGCTTCTCGAAGGTGTCGCAGGCGTCGAACACCACTTTCATCGCCGAACGCGTGTCGGCGACCCAGCCCCACGGCAGGTCGTCCTTCAACCCTCCGATGCGGTTGAAGTTGGGATGGAACCGGCCGCCCGTCGCGGCCTCGATGAGGTTCAGCACGTGCTCGCGGTCGCGGAACCCGTAGAAGGCCGGCGTGAGTGCGCCCACTTGGAGTGCCATCTCCCCGAGGAAGAGCACGAATGTGGCGATACGGGACAGCTCGGTGAGCACGGTGCGGATGTACTGGGCCCGCGGCGGGGCCTCGATACCCATGAGCCCCTCGGCCGCGTCCATGAAGGGCACCTCGTTGGCGAAGCTCGAGAGCCAGTCAATCCGGTTGATGAGCGTGGTGACCTGCGGATAGGTGCGGAACTCGGTGAGCTTCTCGTAGCCCCGGTGCATGTAGCCGATGACGGGATCGCACGCGATGACGCGCTCGCCGTCGAGCCGAACCACGAGCCGCAGCGTCCCGTGGGTGGCGGGGTGCTGAGGACCGAGGTTGAGCACCATGTCGCCCGTGTCGAGCTCGACGTTCACCTGGGCGTCGGCCAGGTGACGCAACGCACCCGGGTCGAGGGTCGCACGCACGTCGGTCACTGGCCCGCCGGCTCCTCGACCGCGGCCTGGTCGTCAGGCGTGGGCGGACCGGGTGCCTCGGGCATCGGCTCGACGTCGACCAGACCCGGCCACGGCTTCACCGCGCGTGCGAGCAATGCGTAGTCCTTGCGCAACGGGTGGCCCTCGAAGTCGCTGGGCAGGTAGAGGTGGCGCAATGCCGGATGACCGACGAAGTCCACCCCGAACATCTCCCAGCACTCGCGCTCGTGCCAATCAGCACCCGGATACACCGCGACCCACGAGTCGACTGCAGGATTCGCCTCGTCGACGTCGGCCTTGAAGGTGATCCCCCAATGGCGGCTCGTCGACTGCAGGTGCGCGAACACCTGGAAGCGCCCCGTAGCCCCGGCCGCGCCGAACGTCATCTCCGTGGGTTGCACCGGAGCCGAGGTGTCGCCACCCGCCTCGTCGCCCTCGCGCGGCGCGGGCTGCCAGTCGATCGCCGAGATGAACGACAGGTAGTCGCACTCCAGCTCGTCCCGTGCGATCGCGGCCAGCCGGCCCCAGGAATCGGCGGCCACCCTCACAACGAGGTCGTGGAACACGGTCGCCGACTCGAGGATCACATCGTCACCCAGCCCGGCGCGCAGGCGCGCGAGGAGCTCGGTGTGCGACGGGTTCGGCGCCTTCTCGACCTCAGGGGTGTCACCGGCCGCGGGAGGCTCCTCATCCCGGGTCGACTCCGCTGCGCGCTCCCGGCCGTCCGGCCCGCGCTCCGCTCCGTCTCCCTCGATCTCAGCCAACGACGATCGGCTCCCCGCGCCACCGCTGCGCGAGCTCGTCGTTGCCCAGGCCCTCCTGCTGGATCCGCTCCTGGAGCAACACGATCCCCTGGAGCAGGGCCTCGGGCCGCGGCGGGCAACCAGGCACGTACACGTCCACCGGGATGATCTGGTCGACGCCCTTGGTCACCGAGTACGAGTCCCAGTAGGGGCCGCCACAGTTGGCACACGCGCCCATGGAGATCACGTACTTGGGATCGGGCATCTGCTCGTAGAGCCGCTTGATCGCAGGCGCCATCTTGTCGGTGACCGTCCCGGAGATCACCACGAGGTCGGCTTGGCGGGGGCTGGCCGGGAACGGGATCACGCCGAGGCGCATCATGTCGTAGCGCGGGCTCGCCAGCGCCGCGCCCATCTCGATCGCGCAGCACGCGAGACCCCACTGGAACATCCACAGCGAGTACTTGCGGCTGTAGTTGAGGAGCCAGGTCAGCGGCTTGGGCAGCCGCCCCGATTCCATCAGAGCCACCGCAGCACTCCCTTGCGCCAGGCGTACACGAGCCCGAGGGTGAGCACGAGGATGAAGATCACCATCTCGATGAGACCGAACGTGCCCAGACTCTCGAGGCGCACGGCCCACGGGAAGATGAAGACCGCTTCGACGTCGAAGATCACGAACAGCAGTGCGTAGATGTAGTAGCGGACGTTCGACTGGCCCCAGCCCCCGACCGGGTCGGAGCCGGCCTCGTAGGTGATGAACTTCTCCGGTTGGGGCCGCACCGGGCGGAGCAGCCGGCTCAGCCCGAGCATCCCGCCCACCATGAGCAGCGCGGCGCCGATGAGCACCGCGACCGTGAGGTACTGGCGGTAGAAATCGGTCATCGGTGACTCGTTTTCTCCGTTCCCCCAATGCCTATCGGGTGCGTTCGAAACCTAGCAGCGGCCGGCTCAGGCTCCTCGAACCGCCGGCCTCGGCGCGGCGGCGCCACCTCGCTGCCGGTATCGGCGGA
>CAZCYE010000046.1:0-12603 GCA_964502775.1 uncultured Bifidobacteriaceae bacterium
GCACCAACCTGCTGGCCGAGACGTCGTCCGGGCTTGTACATCACACTACGAGGCAACCGCGCGAGCGGCGTAACTATTTCCGGCGGAACTATTGCTCTGATGGCGGGACGTAGGTGGCTGACACCACCGTACCGTACGTGAGGTCGAGAACCCAAGTTGAGCCCTTGGCCATGTGCGGCTCGCCCACTTGCACCCCTTCTCGCGAGAAGTGCGTGAGCAGCTCGCCAACCACGTCGCCGTGCGTGCACAGCACGGTCGCCTCGTCGGACACCTTCTCCACGAGACGCAGTGCGTCGCGCAGGCTCGCGCCCTCGGCGAGCGCCTCGTCGGTGTCCATGGTGATCGCGAGACGCTCGGCGAGCGGCGCCACGGTCTGGACGCATCGCAGGAAGGGGCTCGTCACGACCCGGGTGGGCGCGGGCGCCAGGACCTGCCGGGAGAGCGCCGCGGCCTGGCGCCGGCCGGCGCCGCTCAACGGTCGCAGCTCGTCGGCCCCACTCCAGCCACTGCGGCTCCCCGCCTTGGCATGGCGCACGACGTAGAGCCTTGTGGTGTCAGGCACCAATGGGACCGACTCCGGGATCGGAGGGGATCCGGGCGAGCAGCGCCCGGTCGTGCTCGTAGGTGAGGAGTCTGCCTGCTTCGGCCGGAGAGCACCAGCGGACCTCGTCCACCTCGGACCCGGGGACGAACACCGTCTCCGCCTCCGGCTCCATCAGCCAGTAGCGAACGACCTTGGGCCGGCCCCGCGAGTCCCGATACCGGATCGCTCCCAGGTCGGCTCCCAGGCGGCAGCGCAGGCCGGTCTCTTCGAGGACCTCGCGGCGGGCGGTGTCCTCGTCGGACTCGTCGCCCTCGCGCTTTCCCTTGGGGAACGTCCAGTCGTCGTAGCGAGGCCGGTGCACCAACGCCAGCTCCAGGTCACCGGCGTGGTCTCGCCGCTCGACCACGCCCCCCGCGGCGAAGACGATCGGCTCGGGGTGAGACTCGTCGCCGGGCGTGGCGCTCACATCCACGCGCTCACATCCCCGCGCTCACATCCACGCGCTCACATCCACGCGCTCACATCCAGGCCGCGGGCCGCTTGCGTCGCACTCGCCGCCAGGACCGGGGCCATTCCGTGCGAGCCTGCCGGGCGATGTCGGTGGCGACGGCCGCCAGCTCGCCGGCCGTGAATGCGCTGGTTGCATCGCCGACGCGCGTGGCCGCCTCGCGCAGCCACGCGGCGGCGACCACGGCATCGTTGTGACGACCGAGCACCTCTTGCGCGTCGGTGAGCGCGGCGAGCGCCGAGCGCGCCGACTTCCCGAGCACCGGCTCCATCGCCTCGGTGGCGTAGCGCGCCCGCTTGGTGAGCAGACGGACCCGATGCAGGTCCTCGTCGGCCAGATCGCCCGGCTCGGCGGGGAGCGCCTCGACGGCACCGACGAGACGTCGCCACGGGCGCCGCACGATCTCGCGGCGTTCCTCGCGCTCGTCGTCGTCGATGCGCAGGAGCAGCCGGGGCCGTCGGGCGGCGACCACGAGCCGGTCCAGCAGCTCGACGTAGCGGGCACTGCGGAGCACCTCGAGCAGCGTGGCGCGCCCACTCGCATGCTCGGCCTGCAATCGCTCGAAGAGCACGGCCGCCCCGTCGCGCTCGCCACCACCGAGACGCGCGAGGTATCCCTCGAGCGAATCCAGGAGCACGTCGGCGTCGCGCACTGCGCCGAGTGCATCCCCGAGCCAGCCCAGCTCCGTGCGCAGCTCGCCCGCCCATTGCCAGTCGACGAAGTCGCCGAACGCGCGCAGATGCGAACGAAGGCGTCGAGTGGCGACACGCGCCTGGTGCACGTCCTCGGGATCGACACCGCGACGGATGCCGGGGTCGTGGGCGATGAGCTTGGCCGCTGACGCCGAGAGCGCGGCGCGGAGCAGCTTGGCGGCGTCGGCGCCCGGGCCCGCCGTCGGCGCGGACACTTCGGGTGGTGCCGTCGCCCGCGATCCGAGCGCGCGCACGACGGGGGACACCGGATCGGCCGAGCTCGCGCCGGCGGCACGGAGCCGGTCGAGGATCCCCGAGATCGGCTCGGTCGCCGCACCGTTGGCGAGCACGACCTCGAGCTCGCGGGAGGTGCCCACGACGCGTGCGCCGTCCAGGTATTCCACCTGCTCGTCGAGCAGGGTCCCCAGCGGGATGCCCGGGGCCGATTCGAGCGGGAACGCGGTCTCGTGGGTGCACAACCGCGCCACGGGCTGGAGGGGCGCGTCGCGTGCGATTGCGCGCACGAGATCCAGGGCCTCGGCCGGCGGCGCCTCGGGCTCACCCTCGAACACCAGCGACACCGATGTCGAGTCGCCCTTGGTGGTGGGCGGCAGCTCGACCGACCAGACGTCGTCGCGGTGCGCGAGCAGGACGCCGGCGCGGGCCAGCCGGAGATCCTCGGTGTCCCAGTACGCCCGTTGACGGTCACGGGTCGTGGGCGGGCGGGCGATCACACCCGAGGCCGGGTCGGACAGCGCGGGGAGCTCGAAGATGGGAGGGGCGGAGAGCCTCGTGGTCCCCGGGCGCTCGCTCACCCCCGGCTCTGGGCCCGCGCCACCGCGAGCTCGCACAGGCGCTGCTGGGCGTTGATGCCCTCGGTGGTCTCCACCTTGCTCCAGGATCCGCTGGGCCCGAGCTCCCACGCGAGCACGTCGTCGGCGAGGCTCACCTCGAGGATCTCGTCGAGTCGCGCCCGGGTGGCCGGGGCCGACACCGGGCACAGCGCTTCCACCCGTCGGTCGAGGTTGCGGGGCATGAGATCGGCCGACCCGAAGAGGTACTCGGCGTCAGGACCGGCCCCGAAGCGCAGGATGCGCGAGTGCTCGAGGAAGCGGCCCACGATCGAGCGCACACGGATCCGCTCGGACAGCCCGTCCACCCCGGGGCGCAGGCAGCAGATGCCCCGTACCACGAGATCGATCTGGGCTCCCGCGATCGACGCCGAGTAGAGCTCGTCGATCAGCTCGGGATCCACCAGCGCATTCATCTTCATCACGATGCGGCCGCGATCGGCCTTGGCCGCCTCGGCCCGGATGCGCTCCCGCAGCGCCCCGCGTAGGCCCTCGGGCGCAACGAGGATCTTGCGGTACGACGCGGGGCGGCTGTAGCCGGTGAGGTGGTTGAACAGCTCGGTGAGGTCGGCGCCGAGCTCCCGGTCCACCGAGAGCAGGCCCAGGTCCTCGTAGAGCGTGGCGGTCTGCGGGTTGTAGTTCCCGGTGCCGACGTGGCAATAGCGTTTGATGCCGTCGGTCTCCTGGCGCACGATCAACAGGATCTTGGCGTGCGTCTTGAGGCCCACCAGCCCGTACACCACATGGACCCCCGCCTCTTCCAGCACGCGGGCGCGTTCGATGTTGGCCTGCTCGTCGAAGCGCGCCTTGAGCTCCACGAGCGCAACCACTTGCTTGCCGTTGCGCGCGGCCTCCACGAGTGAGCGCACGATCGCGCTGTTGGGACCCGCGGTGCGGTACAGCGTCTGCTTGATGGTCAGCACACCCGGATCGCGAGCCGCCTGGTGCACGAACGCCTCGACCGACTCCGTGAAGGAGTCGTAGGGATGGTGGACGAGCACGTCACCGTGGCGGAGGGCTCGGAAGATGTCGGCCGGCTCGTCACCGACGGGTGCGAGCACGGCGGGGGTCTCACCCACCCACGGCTCGTCCTTGAGATCGGGCCGGTCGAGCGCGTAGATGTCCGAGAGCCCGGACAGGTCCAGCGGCCCCTCGACGCTCACCACCGCCGCAGGCGGGATCTCCAGCTCACGGCAGAGCACGTCCAGCATCTCGGCGGTGATCGTGCTGTCGACCTCGAGCCGGACCACGGGCCCGAACTTGGTGCGGCGGTGCAGCACGCTCTCCATCGCCTCGAGCAGGTCCGCCGCCTCGTCGTCGAGCTCGAAGTCGGCATCCCGGGTCACGCGGAACGGCGAGTGCCCGCGCACTTGCATCCCCGGGAACAGGCGGTCGAGATGCGCGGCGATCACCTGCTCGAGTGGGATGAACCGCTCCCCGTCGGCGAGTGGGACGAAGCGCGGCAGCAGGGGCGGCACCTTCACTCGAGCGAAGCGCTCCTCGCCGCTGTGGGCGTCGCACACCTGCACTGCGAGGTTGAGCGACAGGTTGGAGATGTACGGGAAGGGATGGGCGGGATCGACGGCAAGCGGTGTGAGCACCGGGTACATGGTCGTCTCGAAGGTGCTGGCGAGCTCGGCGCGGTCGTCGACGTCGAGGTCGTCCCAGTCGACGAAGCGGATCCCCGCTTGGTCGAGGGCGGGCGAGATGTCTTTCGTGAACACGGTGGATTGGCGCTCGGCCAGGGCGCGCACCTGCTCACGGATCCTGCTGATCGCCTCCACCGTGTTGAGCCCGTCGGGACCGCGGGTGCGCAGTCCCGCGTTGATCTGCTCTTGGATCCCCGACACGCGGACCTGGAAGAACTCGTCGAGGTTGGTGGAGAAGATGGCGAGGAACTTGGCGCGCTCCAGGAGTGGCGTGGACTCCTGCTCGGCGAGTGCGAGGACACGCGCGTTGAAGTCGAGCCATGAGAGCTCCCGGTTCAGGAAGCGGTCGGTGCCCGCGAGCGCCGGCAATTGTGGACCGGCCATGCCCGCATGGTAGCGGGGTGGTCACCGAAGCGGTCCGGGGCTTCGCCGACTTCTGCTCGTGACGTGAACAGGAGCCGACCACGAGGTGAACGGATTCAGTGTCACCGCGGCCCACTACTGTCGATCACCGTTGAAGATCGCGCCGCAAGAGCGAGCACCCCGATGAGCATCTCGATGAGCATCTCGATGAGTACGCCGATGACCACGCCAATGGGCCCGCAATGACCACCGATCCCCGCTTTCTCCCCCCCGCGCCCTTCGCCCGCCTGGTCCGTACTCACGCCGCGAGCGCGTGCGCCGACGCGTGCTTCGCGGTGTCGCTCGCAGGGTCCATCTTCTTCCAGCAGCCCGCGGAGAGCGCTCGCGGCGACATGTTGCTGTACCTGCTGCTCACGATGGCGCCGTTCGCGATCGTGGCGCCCATCATCGGCCCGGCGCTGGACCGGTTGCGAGGCGGGAGACGGTTGCTGCTGGTGGGGGCCACCGTCGGGCGGGGCCTGCTGTGCCTGGCGCTCATCCTCTACATCTCCGAGCCGGCACCCGGGGGGCTGCTCGTGTATCCCCTCGCCTTCAGCGTGCTGGTGTTCCAGAAGAGCTACTCCGTGGCCCGGAGCGCCCTGGTGCCCGCGCTGGTGGACGACGAGGCCGAGTTGGTGCGGGCCAACTCGAGGCTGGCGATCATCAGCCTCATCGCCGGGCTGGCCGGTGGCCTGCCCGCGTTCGGGATCCAGGAGCTCCTCGGTCCCGAGTGGTCGCTCATGATCGCGGCGGGGATCTACGGCATGGCCACGGTGCTCGGGTTGAAGATCCCGCGCACGCGCATGGCACTCGACGCGCGCGAGGAGCGGCTCGAGCGTGAGGAGATGCACCAGCCCTCGATCCTGCTCGCGGGCAGTGCGATGGCGGTGCTGCGCAGCTCGGTCGGCTTCATGGTGTTCTTCACCGCCTTTGCCTTCAAGGACGATCTCGCGCTGCTGGGCCTCGTGGGCGGCGCGGCCTGGACGGGCGGCTTCGTAGGCAGCCTCTCCGCCCCGGTCCTTCGCCGCCGGATGAGCGAGGAGAGCATCCTCGTGTCGGCGCTGCTCGCGGCCGCGGCGCTGGTGCTGCTCGGTGCGCTCACCGGCGGGACCGTCGGGTTCATGCTCGCGGGACTCTTCGTGGGCATCGGCGCCTCCGCGGGCCGGCTGGGGTTCGACAGCCTGCTCCAGCGTGACGGTCCCGACGCGGTGCGGGGCCGCGCCTTCGCCCGGTTCGAGACGCGATTCCAGCTCGGCTGGGTGCTCGGGGCGCTGGCCGGGCTCCTCCCCGTGAACGCGAAGGCGGGCCTGATCGGGTTGGGGGTCGTGCTCGTGGGCGCGGGGATCTCCTACCTCGCTGCGCTGCGCGCGGCGCGGACGAGCCCGCCCCGCACGAAGCTGCGTCCCGAGGCGGTCGATCGCGCCATCGTCCGAGCCCGGGCCGAGATCCGGAGCCGCCGCCAGCGCAGCCGCCATGGGCCCCCTCCCGGCGCGCACGGCGACGAGACGAGCCCGGGGTAACACGGTGCGCGCGGCCGGTCGCACCGACGAGCGGGCACCCCGAGGCCGCCCTCAGGTGCCGAGGTCGACCCGCGCCAACCAGAGACCCGGTGCCTCGAGCTCCGAACGGGTGGGGGCCATTGCCGGCGCCTGCCACAGTCGCTGGAGCGTCTCCTCGCCGGCGCGTTCCACCACACCGTCACAGAAGGCGATGCCCTGGTCGTAGTCGCCGCGCTCGAGCGTGAGGCCGAGCAGCTGCTCCACCAGGCGCGTCGCCTTGCCGCGGTCGACGCGGTGGCGCTTCAGTGCTTCGTGCACGCGCCCGAAGGTGGGGATCAGCCGTCGTCCGATGCGATCGAGCACGTGGTCGGCATACCCCTCGAGCACAGCATGGAACACGCGTGCCTCGGCGAGGAGCTCGCGCTGGCGCGGCGACTGCATCGCCCCCAGCACCTCTTCCGGGTGCTCGGCGAGGGACTCGAGCGACGTTGGATCCATCGGGTCGATGTCGCCGAGACGCGCGCGCAAGACGGTCGCGTCCACCTCGTACGCCGACACGTAGTCCACCGCGAGCTGCGCCATGCGCTCGCGCACCCAGGGTATGGAGCGCTCCGTCGCGTGCACCACCTCGTGCAACGCCACCGTGAACCGCAGGTCGTCCGCGTCGAGCGACCATGCGTCCTGGAATGCGTCGAGGTTGGGGACCACGAAGCACAGGCTCGGCTCGTCCGACGCGGGGAGCGGGAGGTCGTAGCGGCCGAGCGCGTGCTGGGCCAGGTATCCCACCATCGACCCGGACTGCACGCCCAGCAGCAGCGGAGCCAGCATCCCCATGACGCCACCGGCCGGATCGAGCGGCGTCGGCGGGCCGGGGGCGGACTCGGCGTCCTCGGCCGGGAGCGCCCGACCGAACGTGACGGCCAGTGCCTCCAGCACGGGCCGGAGCGAGTTGAGATGCAACTCGGTCCAGGCCTGGCGGCCCGTGGCGAGCAGGGGTGCGGACGAGCTCAGCGCGAGGCCCGTCTCGCCCACGACGTACGTCTGGGCCGCACGGGACAGCTCCTCGAGCTGGGTCGCCGCGCCGGGCTCGATCGCTGCCTCGGGACGTCCGTCGAGCGCCACCATCGTGGCGACCTGGCGAGCCACCTCCCAGTTCACGGGTCCGCTCGACTGGAGCATCCGGGCGAGGTCGCTCAGCTTCATGTCGCCGAGCCCGAACAGCGGGTCGCCCGGCGCCTCCCCGGGTTGGTCGGGGGACGGCTCCGGGGTTTGAGGAACGTCGTCCACGCGGCCAGTCTATGAACGTGATCACGGTTGCCGTTACGGGGGCGTCAGGCCTTGTCGGCCAGCACCTGCTGGGCGTGCTCGCCGCGGACGAGCGCGTGGGCAGGATCGTCGCCCTCGACGTGCGCGTGCCCTACCGGAGCGCGCGCAAATCCGAGTTCCATCTCGTGGACATCACGCACTCCGAGATCAAGAAGCTGCTCGATCGCGCCAACGTGCTTGTGCACCTCGCGTCGATCGTGGACCCGATACCGGATGAGGCACTGATGGCGCGGGTCAACGTCGGCGGCACGCGCCGCGTCCTCGACGCGGCAGCCGCAGTAGGCGTCGCCAAGGTGGTGAGGGTCTCGGGCGCGGCCGTGTACGGCGCGTGGGCCAACAATCCCGTACCGATCACCGAGGCCGCACCATTGAGGCCCAACCCGGGCTTCTCGCCGGCAGTGCAGGCCGCCGAGGTGGAACGACTGCTTGCGGAGTGGCGCGACGAGCACCCCGGGGTGGTGGTCACCACGTTGCGCACCGCACCGGTACTCGGGCCGGGGGCGGAGCGGCTGTCGTCGCGCCTGCTGCTCGGGCGCCCGGCACTGCGCGTGCTGGGCGCAGCCGCCCCCGTGCAGGCGGTGCACACCGACGATCTCGTGGACGCGCTCGCCCGGGTCGTGCTCGAGAATCACCCCGGGGTCTTCAACGTCGCGGCCGACGGCTGGCTCGACCACCACGACGCGCGGATGCGCGGGCAACGTTCGTGGATGCCTCCCCTCCCGGCCGAATTGCTCGAACGTGTGCTGGGGACGGCGTGGCGCCGCGGGCTGGGCCAGGTTCCACCCGGCGTGGTTCCCTACCTGGTGCACCCATGGGTGGTCGCCAACGATGCGCTCAAGGCCATCGGTTGGTCGCCGCGCCACAGCAACGAGGAGGCGATGGCCTCGGGACTGGCCTCGGCTCCGCCGGCCTCGCATCGCGGTCGGGTCGCGGCCCTGGGCGGCATCGCCGGCGCCGGCATCGTCTACGCGGCCATGCGCCGCCGTGCGCGACCGGCCCGGTGATCAGGCAGTAATCAGGCGGTGACGACGTGGCTGGCGCGCCAGTCGTCCCACTCGTCGGTGAAGTAGCGGACGCGGGTCTTCTTGTACTCCTTCACCGACCAGAGCAGCGCGTACTCGTCGACGCCGGTCTCGGCGCGTATGGCGGCGATCGTGGATTCACAGTCCCGTGCCGTCTTGCCGTGCACCATCGTGAACACCGAATACGGCCAGTCCTCGTAGGTAGGCCGTCGGTAGCAGTGACTCACGAGGGCGAAGCTCGCCATCGTGGGCCCGAGCTCGTCGAGCCGGTCCTCGGGGACGGCCCACACGCCCATCGCGTTGGCCTTGAACCCGGCGCTGCGATGGTTCATCACCGCCGCGAACCGGCGCATGAGCTTTCGCTCCTTGAAGCTCGCCAGCATCGAGAGCACGTCGTCCTCGCTGCACCCCAGTTGCGCGGCCTGCTCGGCGAACGGGCGCTCGACGAGCGGGAGGTCCTCCTGGACGATGCGGATGGTGGCGATCTCCAGCGGGCTCAGCGTGGGCGCGTCCATGTGCTCGCGACGCTCGGGACGCTCGTGCTCGAGAACCTCCGCCCGGGCGTCGGCGGCGGTGCGCCCGGTCATGTCGAGCTTCACCCCGATCTTGTAGAGCCGGAGCGTGGGGAGGCGCCGCGTGACCACGGCCCCGGACTCGCGGTGCAGCACGTCGACGTGGTCCTCGATCGAGTCTCCCGGCGGGACGGCCACCGTGTACCAGAGGTTGTAGGCGTGGTTGCGCTTGTAGTTGTGGCTCACGCCGGGGTGGGCGCTGATGACCGCCGCGGCAACGTCTGCCCGATCCGGATCGACTCGCGCCGCGACGAGTGACGACCCGTAGCCCAGGGCCCGGGTGTCGAAGATGGCGGAGAGCTGGCGCAGCACGCCCGCGTGCTTCACCCGCGCGACGCGGTCGCGCACCGTGGCCTCGTCGACGCCGAGCAGGGCCCCGAGGGCGGCGAAGGGCCGGGGCTCGAGCGGGAAGTTCCATTGGACGGCGTTCAGCAGCTCACGATCGAGGTCGTCCATCTCACGGCTCTCGTCACGGCCCTCATCACGCCCGTGATCGGTCTCGTGATCGGCCCCGTGCAGGTCGTTGCTCATCCGACGTCCGGGGTGAGCGGCACGGTGGGGGTGCTGCGATCGCCGAGCGTGACCTGGAACCGCATGCGGTCGGCGCCGCGCCACGCGGTGACCGTGAGCGGGTCACCGGGCTTGTGCCGCAGCATGGCGGCGATGAGGTCGGCCATGTCGGTCACGCGTGTGCCCCGGAGGTTCACGATGACGTCGCCGGGTGCCAACCCGCCCACGCCCGCCGGGCTCTGGGGCGCGAGTGCGGTCACCCGGACCCCGGTCCCCGAGGTGGTGAACGCATCGGCACCGCTGATCCCGAGCCAACCGTGGTGGACGGCGCCACTGGCGTTGATCTGGTCGACCGCGTCGCGGGCGAGGTCGATGGGGATCGCGTAGCCGGGCGCCGCCGCGCTGACGATGGCGACCACCGCGCCGTGGGTGTCCACGAGTGCGCCCCCCCGCACCACGTCGTCCATGCGGCCGTCGATCTCCACCAGGCCGGCCAGCGTTGCCCCGGACGTGGTCGTCACCACGCGGTCGACGGCGGCGACGATGCCTTGGGACACCCAGCGGTGGTCACCGCTCTCGAGCCCGAGCGTGAGCACCGAGGTCCCGAGGTAGAGCGCGTTGCTGCGGGCGAAGCGCGCCGGGGTGAGGTCGGTGTCCTCCACCGCGAGGAGGGCCAGGTCGAGGTCGGGGTCGATGCCCAGGACTTGCGCCGGTACCACCTGCCCCGAGCCGGTGGCCACGCTCACCGTCACGCCACCCTTGAGCAGCGCGGCGGCAGTGAGGATCCGCGTGGCGCCGAACGCGACACCCGATCCCGCGGTCGTGCCGCCGGGACCCGTGACCCGTACCGAGACCACGCTCGACCGGGCGAAGCTCACGACCCCGGCGAGGGGATTGGCGTCCACGGCGGGCGCCATCTCGCTCCCGATGGTGGTGGTGCCCGTGAGGCCGGTTGTGGAGGAGTCGAGCAGCCCCGCCGCCGCGAATCCTCCGGCGGTCAGCACTGCTCCCAAGGCGGTGGCGATCGCCACCCGGCCCCACTCGCGTCGCTGCGCGCGGGGGAGAGCGACCGGAGCGCCAGTCGCAGCGGCGGTCGCGTAGGCGCCGAGCTCGCTGGGGTGGAACCAGACCCGGTCGAGCGGGTCGGGAGGCAGCCCGCGCTCGTCGTCTCCCTCGTCGACGGGCATGCGCGGAGTGTACCGACGGCCCTGCGGGGCGGCACACCGGCCCCGGCGGGAACGCTGCACCGTGCTCCCACGCCGTCTGCACCGCCGGTCTCGACCTGGGAGCCCGGCAAAACGGGACGACCCGGGCCCTTGTCGGCGGCACTCACTACGATTGCGCCATGCCGGAGGCGGGGTTCGAACGCGTGCGCGGACCCTCGTAGCCCATGCCTGCGCGCGATCTCGCCATCGACCTGGGCACGGCGAACACGCTCGTGTACGCCCGAGGACAGGGGATCATCCTCAACGAGCCGACCGTCATCGCCCTCAACAGCCGCACCCAGGAGGTGCTGGCCATGGGTGAGGACGCCTGGAACATGATCGGGCGGACCCCGGGGCACATCGTGGCGGTGCGCCCGCTGCGGGGTGGCGCCATCACCGATTTCGAGATCACCCAGCGCCTGATCCGCCTCATCTTCGCCCGCGCGGGGATCACCCGGCTCCAGCGGGCTCGCGTCCTGGTGTGCGTGCCGTCGGCCATCACCCACGTCGAGCAGCGGGCCGTCCTCGAGGCGACCCGCCGGGCCGGTGCCGCGCAGACCTTCCTCATCGAGCAGCCGATGGCTGCCGCGATCGGCGCCGACCTGCCGATCCACGAGCCGCTCGGCAACATGGTGATCGACATCGGCGGCGGGACGAGCGAGATGGCCGTCATCTCGATGGGGGGCATCGTCGCGCTCGAGGCGGTGAGGGTCGGAGGCTTCGACTTCGACGCCGCCATCGCCAACTACCTGCGCCGCGACCATGGCGTCGCCGTCGGTGAGCGGACCGCGGAGGACATCAAGCTGGCGATCGGCTCGGTGTTCCCGATGGCCGACGAGTACAAGGCCGAGGTACGGGGCCGGGACCTGATGAGCGGCTTGCCGCGCACTGTCGTGCTGGAGCCCGAGGAGGTGCGCGAGGCGCTGGACGAGCCGGTGCAGCGGATCCTCGACTCCACGAAGCAGGCGCTCGCCGAGACCCCGCCCGAGCTCGGACAGGATCTCCTCGAGGTGGGGATCACCCTCGTGGGCGGCGGCGCGCTGCTCCGGGGCTTCGGGCACCGGATCACACACGAGACCGGGGTGCCCGTCAACCTCGTGGACATGCCGCTCGAGACGGTCGTGCTCGGCGCCGGCCGCTGCCTCGAGTCCTTCGACCGCCTGCGCGACATGTTCATGGACCGCCCGCGCTCGAGCGGCGGACGCCGCCCGACCTAGTTGCTGGTCGCACTCCTTCTTGCTGGTCGCGCTCGCTGCTCGCCGGGATACCCGGCTCGCGGACGCTTCGCTGCTCCGGCGAGCTCCTCGCTCCGCTCGTCGCCGCCCCTGACTTACCTCTGATCAGTCGCCGAGGAGGTCCTCGGCGGCCTGACGGACCTGGAGGTCCCGGTCGTTCAGCGCGGCGCGCAGCGCATCCTCCACCTCCGGTCCTTCGAAGGCCGCCAGCGCGAGCACGGCGCGCCGCCTGATCGGGGGCCGGTCCGTGCACGCATGCAGGATCGCCGGGAGCCCGGCGGGATCGCCGATGCTCCCGAGCGCGGCGACCGCTGCCTCCCGAGCCAGCGGGTCGTCGTGCGCCCGGGCCGTCGCCCCGAGCGCGTCCAGGCCACTCGCCCCGACACGGTCGGGGAGCTCGCCGAGGGCCCACGCTGCGGCTTCCACGACCGTCACGTCGTCATCGCCGAGGAGGGGCTGAAGGTCCGGGGCGAGGCGGGACCGCGTCCGCGCGCGGAGCGCGGGAGTGAGCTCCGCGGCGCGGCGGCGCACACCCGGATCGGGGTCGCCGATCCCCCGGCGCCACGCGGGGAGCGCGGTACGGGTGGG
>CAZCYE010000047.1:0-12522 GCA_964502775.1 uncultured Bifidobacteriaceae bacterium
CCACCGGGCGTGGTCTCGGGATTGCCGAAGACCACGCCGATCTTCTCGCGCAGCTGGTTGATGAAGATGCAGATCGTGCGCGTGCGGCTGAGGCTCCCGGTGAGCTTCCGCAGCGCCTGGCTCATCAGCCGGGCCTGGAGGCCCATGTGCGCGTCGCCCATCTCGCCCTCGATCTCGGCCCGGGGTACCAACGCGGCCACCGAGTCGATGACCACCACGTCGAGTGCACCGGAGCGGATGAGGGTGTCGGCGATCTCGAGACCTTGCTCGCCCGTGTCGGGCTGGGAGATGTAGAGGTCGTCCACGTTGACGCCGATGGCGCCGGCGTACACGGGGTCCATCGCGTGCTCGGCGTCGATGTAGGCACAGACGCCGCCGTTGCGCTGGGCCTCGGCGACGACGTGCATCGCGAGCGTGGACTTGCCCGAGGACTCGGGGCCGAAGATCTCGACCACCCGGCCACGGGGCAGGCCGCCGATCCCGAGGGCGACGTCGAGCGCGAGGGCACCCGTGGGGATGGCCTCCACCCCGACGTTGGCGTGCTCGCCGAGACGCATGATGGCGCCCTTGCCGAACTGCTTCTCGATCTGACCGACCGCCATCTCGAGTGCCTGCTCCTGCTCCACCTGATTCCTCCTGTGCCTTCGGGCCCTGGCCCTGGGGGCAGGGGTGTTGTGCGTCGGGGAAGAGGCCCGGACGGTACGACCGGGTTGTGACACCTACATCTGCTCCTGCTCCCGGCTGCTCGGG
The DNA here is from genome assembly GCA_964502775.1 of uncultured Bifidobacteriaceae bacterium. Classification (GTDB taxonomy): domain Bacteria; phylum Actinomycetota; class Acidimicrobiia; order IMCC26256; family PALSA-555; genus CAZCYE01. The sequence continues at coordinate 751 of CAZCYE010000047.1, forward strand.
CCGGCACCCGGGCCGGAACGAGATTACAGGCGTGTCATTCCATGCCTCAGGCTATCGAACATGCGTTCGTCGCGCAAGCACCTCGGTACGGACCCCCGTCTCCGCGCCCGAGGGGTGTGGACCCTCTCCAGGACGCCCCGCTGGGGCGGCGTCACTCGCCGAGACCCAGCCGGGCCCGTTCCGTGTAGCGCGCACCGTCGGGGCGCGTGTGGCTCTCGAAGAGCACGAGGTGCCGCACCGGCCACGGCCCGCCCACGGTTGCCGGGCCGAACGCCTCGACGAGCGCGCGCACGGGCCGCGGTCGGGCGAGGCGCGCGATCGTGAGGTGGCCGTGAAACGGACGCGGGTCGGGCGCGAAGCCCAGCCGGGTCACGACGGTCTCGACCGTCTCGGCGAGCTGCACCAGCGGGGCATGGTCCGCTCCCACGCCCACCCACAGCACGGTGGCGCGGCGCTCGTTGGCGAACGCACCCGCGCCGCCGAGCGCGAGCTCGAAGCCCCCACCGCACGCGAGGTCGCGCAGGCCCCCGACGAGTCGGTCCACGTCGGGGACAGGCCCGAGGAAGCGCACCGTGAGGTGCCACTGCTCCCGGTGGGTCCAGCGCAGGCCGACGGACGCGGCAGGCGAGGCGACGCGCAACGGCGCCACCCGATCCTCCAGCGCGTCGAGCACCGCCGGGGGCGGAACGACCGCCAGGAAGCCACGCGCCAGCGCGCCGGTCATCACCTCAGCCGCTCCCAGCCGTTCCCCGCCGCTGCGCCACGCTCAGCCGAGTGCGTCGAGACGGAGCCGCACGAGGTCGAGGGCCGAGATGGTGGCGAACTGCCGGAGCCGGTTGCGATCGCCCGGCAGCTGCGTCCCCACGGCCTCGGCCGGCACGCCCGGGAGGGCGAGCCCGAACCACACGGTCCCCACCCCTATCCCCTCCTGGGTGGTCGGCCCGGCAACACCGGTGACGGCGAGCCCCACGTCGGCGCCCAGTACCGTCCGCACGCCCTCGGCCATCTGCTCGGCGGCCTCCTTGCTCACGACGTGCTCGGCCGTCACCCCCAGCACCGATCGCTTCACGTCGGTCGCGTACGACACCACCGCGCCCCGCAGCACCTGGCTCGCGCCGGGGGTGTCGACCAAACGGGCGCTCACCAGACCGCCCGTGACGGACTCGGCGATCGCCAGCGTCCAGCCGCGGGACCGCAGGCGTTCGATCACGGCGTGCTCCATCGTCTCGTCGTCCACGCCGAACACGAGATCGCCGAGGATCTCGCGCAGCGCTCGCTCCTCGACGTCGATGAGCGCACGGGCGTCGGCCTCGGTCGGCGCCTTCGCCGTCATGCGCACCCAGAGACCCTCGATCTCCCGGGCCAGGAACGCGATCGTGGGGTTCGACTGCGCGTCGACCCGCGCCGCGATCATCTCGCCCAACGCGGATTCCGAGGTCCCCCAGGTCTTGAGCGAACGCGACACGATGACCGAACGGGCCCCTGAGCGAGCGATCAGGTCGGGGATCACGAGATCGGTGATCATCTGCCGCATCTCGTGGGGCACTCCGGGCACGGCATAGATCACCCGTTGGGCCCCGTCGGGACCGTCCACCACACAGCACAGGCCGGGCGCGGTGCCGATGGGGTTGCGCATCACGCCGCCGCCCGCCGGCACCTCGGCCTGGCGGAGGTTGCTCGGCGACATCTCCAGTCCCGCAGCGGCGAAGCGGCCCCGGATGTGCTCGACGATCTCGTCTCGGCGTTCGAGCGGGACACCCATGACCACAGCGATCGCGTCGCGGGTGATGTCGTCGGCCGTCGGCCCGAGACCCCCGCACACGATCACGGCATCGGCCTCGGCGAGCATCGCTCGCACGGCACCGGCCACCCGCTCGAGGTTGTCACCCACCTTGCGGTGCTCGAAGGTGTCGATGCCGACCGCCGCGAGCTGCTCGCCGATCCAGGTGCTGTTGGTGTCGACGACGTGGCCGAGGAGCAGCTCCGTGCCCACGGCGAGCACGTCACACCGCATCCGCCCTCCTTGGGGCGCGGTCGCGTCCTCGCCTCGCCGACGGGCTCATCACCTATGCCGCGACCGGCGGCAGGCCGCGACCGGCACGGTGCGCGCGGCCCGCGCTGAGCACCAGATCAGCCGCCGACACCAGCGACAGCACGACGGCGGCCCAGAGCCCGGCATCGTGCAGAGCGCTCACGTCGTCGGTGGGCGGGAACAGCACCACGGCGACGGCACCGAACTGCACGTTGGCCTTCCACTTCCCGAGCTCGCGGGCCGGGAGCGAGCGCCCCTGACGACCGGCCACCGAGCGCCACACCGAGACCCCCACCTCCCGAGCCCCCACGATGGCGACGGGCACCCACGCGTAGTCGCCGCGCACCGCCAGCGCTACGAAGCCGCCGAGCACGAGGATCTTGTCCGCCAGCGGATCGAGGAACGCACCCGACCGGGTGGTGCCGTCGCGCCGGGCGAGCCAGCCGTCGATGCCATCGGTGATCCAGAGCACGAGCCAGCCGCTGAACGTGCCCCATGACCCTGCCCGCTGGTCGAGGATCCACACGAGCACCGGGACCGCGAACAGCAGGCGCACCGCGGTGACCGCGTTGGCGGGGGTGCGGATGGCGGTCTCGCCGAAGCGGCGCATGCGCTCCATGCGCTCCGAGAGCTCAGGGCGGGCGGGGCGGTCCGGGCGGGCGGGGCGGTCCGGGCGGTCGGCCTGCTCCCCCGGCGTGCTCACCGGCGGTCCACTATGACGCGGTTGGGCTTGACGCGATCGGGGACGATCTCGGCGGCGAGATCGGTACCCAGCGCCGCGGTCACGCGGGCGGTGAGCACCGTTCCCGGCTCGGCGTCGTGGCCGGCGATCGTGACCACGCCGTCGATCTCGGGCGCCTCGCGGTGGGTGCGCCCGACGGCCCCGCCGTCGGCGCCTCGACGGTCGACGAGCACGTCGACATGCGTTCCCACCAGCGCATCGCGGTGCGCAGCGGTGATGGGCGCTTGGATCTCGTCGCACTCCCGCAGCCGCTCGGCCACGAGGTCGGGCTCCACGTGGCCGTCCATCGTGGCCGCGGGGGTGCCGTCCTCGGACGAGAACGCGAAGAAGCCTGCCCAGTCGAGCTGGGCCTCGGCGAGGAACTCGAGCAGCGTGTGATGCGCGGCCTCGGTCTCGCCCGGGAACCCCACGATGAACGACGAGCGGAACGCGGCATGCGGGGCCGAGGCGCGGATCGCGGCCAGGCGCTCGAGGAAGATCTCCCGACTCCCGAACCGCGCCATGCGCGCGAGCAGCGCGCGGTCAGCGTGTTGGAGCGACAGGTCGAAGTACTCCACGGTGGTGCCAAGCTCCAGCATCGTGTTCACCAGCGGGCTCACGAGCGCGCTCGGGTACAGGTACACGAGGCGGATTCGGCGCAGCCCCAAGTCGGCGAGCTCACCGTCGAGACGCCGCAGCAGTGCGACGAGCGCTCCCGGCTCGCCCGCGTCGCGCCCGTAGGAGACGGGATCCTGGGCCACGAGCACCAGCTCCGCCACGCCGCCCACCACGAGGGCACGCGCCTCGGCGACGACGGCGTCGGGCGGGCGTGAGCGCTGCCGGCCCCGGAACGACGGGATCGCACAGAACGCGCACGACCGGTCGCATCCCTCGGCGATCTTGAGGTACGCCCACGGGGCCGAGGGTGCCGGGCGAGGAAGCTCCAGGAGGTCGCGTACACCGATCGGCAGGCGCCGAGGCGCGGCGACGGCCACATCGAGCCCCGAGCCGGGCGAGGCGTACGCGGCGAGGCCTCCCTCGCCCGAGAAGCCGACGACGGCGTCCACCTCGGGCAGCGCGGCCGCGAGCTCGGGCCCGGAGCGCTCGGCGAGGCACCCCGTCACCACCAGCCGCGCGCCCGACCGTCGCTGGCCGGCGAGCTCGAGGATCGTGTCCACCGACTCCGCCCGGGCCGCCTCGATGAAGGCGCAGGTGTTCACCACGACCAGGTCGGCGTGCTCAGGACCGGCTGCGGGCTCGAGGCCGTCGGCGAGCAGCGACGCCGTGATCTTGTCCGAGTCGACGGCGTTCTTCGGGCACCCGAGCGTCTCCAGCCAGTACGTACCGCGAGCACGGCTCGCCGGGCTCGCCGGGTTCGCGGGAACGGTTCCGGACATCCCGTGGATCGTACCGGCGCGCGACACTGCTCCCCGTGGCCGACAGCCCGACCCTGTGGTGCCCCTCGTGCGGTGCCGAGTACCGCCCCGGTTACGAGCGCTGCGCCGAGTGCCGCGTGCTCCTCAGCCCGTTCCCGCCCAAGCACCTGCTCGACCCCCGAGTGCGCCAGGGCAGCGACCTGATCGCAATCGGTGAGTGGCCGCGTCTGCAGGCCCAGATCCTGCGCGCCCGGCTCGAGACCGCGGGCGTGAACGTGCTGGCCGAGTGGTCGGCGCTCGGCCCGGATGCGGTCGGCACCCTCACCGTTCCCGGCAGCCAGTCCGAGTTCGCCGCCGCGGTGATCAACGAGATCGAGGTGAGCGACGAGGTGCCCGATACGTCGCCGTACGCGTACGTGACGCGGATCGAAGAGCACCTCTCGGCGGTGGCCGAGCTCATGTCCGAGCTACGGACCCGCCTCGACGAGCTCGAGGGCTGACGCTCCCGCGACGCGGCGACCAGGCTCAGGAATCAAGCGATCAGGGAACCGGGCGGGCGTCCAGCTCGTCGGCGGTCATGAGCACCGCGCGTGCCTTGGAGCCCTCCGAGGGCCCCACCACGCCCTTGCGCTCGAGCAGGTCCATCAACCGCCCCGCCCGGGAGAAGCCGACGCGCAGCTTGCGCTGGAGCATCGAGGTGGAGCCGAACCCGCTGCGGACCACCAGCTCCATCGCTTCCTCGAGCAGCTCGTCGTCGGCATCGACGCTGGCGGCGCTCCGGCCCGCCGGGCTCGACTCCTCGGCGATGCCCTCCACGTAGGTGGCGGCCGAGGCCTGGCGCTTCCAGTGCGCCGCGACCTTGCCGATGCAGGCTTCGTCCACCCACGCGCCCTGGATCCGCTGGGGTCGGTTCGAGCTGGCGGTCACGAGGAGCAAGTCGCCCTGGCCGATGAGCTTCTCCGCGCCGCTCTGGTCGAGCACGACGCGGGAGTCGGCGAGGCTCGACACCGCGAACGCGAGTCGGCTCGGGATGTTGGCCTTGATCACGCCCGTGATCACGTCGACGGACGGACGCTGGGTCGCGATCACGAGGTGGATGCCCACGGCCCGGGCCATCTGCGCGATGCGACAGATGCTCGCCTCCACGTCGCGCGCCGCCACCATCATGAGGTCGTTGAGCTCGTCGACCACCACCACGATGTAAGGCAGACGCTCGTAGCCCTTGCCGGTCATGGGGTCGGGGTCGTCGGTGGTGGGCAGGTCGCCGCGGTCGAACGCCGCGTTGTAGCCCGCGATGTCACGGACGCCGACATCGGCCAGGGCCTCGTAGCGCATGTCCATCTCGCGCACGGTCCAGTCGAGGGCGTTGGCCGCCTTCTTGGGATTGGTCACGACGGGGGTGAGCAGGTGGGGCAGGTCGTTGTAGGCACCCAGCTCGACCCGCTTGGGATCCACGAGGATGAGGCGGACCTGGTCGGGCGTGTTGCGCATGAGCAACGAGGTGACGAGCGAGTTGATGCAGCTCGACTTCCCCGAGCCCGTCGCGCCCGCGATGAGCAAGTGCGGCAGGGCCGCGAGGTCGAGCATCACCGGGCGACCGGCGATGTCGCGGCCCAGACCGGCCTCGAGCACGCCCGATGCCTGCTTCGCCTCGGGCGCGCCCAGGATGTCGCCGAGCGTCACGAGTTCGCGCTGGCGGTTCGGCACCTCCACGCCGATCGCGCTGCGACCGGGGATCGGCGCCAGGATTCGCACGTCGGCCGACGCCATCGCGTACGCGATGTCATGGCCCAGCGCGGTGATGCGACTCACCTTCACCCCCGGGGCCAGCTCGAGCTCGTAGCGGGTCACGGTCGGGCCCACGGTTCGGCCCACGAGCCGGGCGTCCACGCCGTGGGTGTGCAGCGCCGCCTCGAGCACCTTGCCCGCCTCGTCCACCATCCGGTGGTCGGTTCCCGAGGCGTGACCGCGCGCCAGCAGGTCGGCCGGCGGCAACGTCCAGGACCCGGGCCCCCTGGCTCTCGGCCCCACGTCGATGGCCATCTGGCCCCCGGGCTCCTCCACCACGACCGGGGGCATGTCGGACTGGGTGGTCTCGGTCGGTGAGGGCTCATCGGCGTCGGACCACGCCGCACCGGAGACGTCGGCCTCGGCGTCGTAAAGCGAGGCGATCAGCTCCCGGTGACCGGGGGCCTCGTGGTCGGCGACCTGGGCGTCGGGCGGGGGCGCGTCCTCCGCGGCCGTGACGGGATCCGAGGAGCCCTCGGCGTCTGCCTCGTCGCCGGCCTCGGCGTGCTGTTTCGCCGGGAGCTCGCCCAGGCGATCCACCTGGTGCCACGCCCACGCCAGCCCGCGACGCAAGCCTCGCACCACGTCGCGCACGGGCAGGCCCGGCACTAGCAACAGCCCGATGAACGCGAGCCCGCCGAGCACCACGCCCGCGCCGGCCATGCCCGCCGCCGCCTCGAGTGGCTCGGCCACCCCGGCCCCCAGGTAGCCGCCCGCGTCACGGAGCCGGCCGGTGGCCGCGCCGATGGGGGGACTGCCCTGGCTGAGGTGCAACGCCCCCACGAGCGAGACGCCGAGGAGCGCCACGCCAGTGCCGACCCGGGCGAGCGCCGGCTCGGGCTTCGCGCGGTCGTCCGCGTCGTCGGTGATCGTGTCGTCGTCGTCACGCGACGCGGGACGCACGAGGAAGAGCATCACGGCGAGACCCACGCACGCCACCGGCACCGCGTAGCGCGCCTGTCCGAGCAGCGCCCCGGATCCGTCGGCGAGGCCGCCGCCCACCGCCCCCGCGAGATCCCCGGCCAGGCCGAGCACGAGGAGCGTGGCGAACACGAGCAGCGCGATCGCCAGCGCGTCGGCGCGGTGGCCCCGCAGCTGGGCGCGAGCGCGCTCGAAACGGGGCGAGGGCTCGATCTGTGGTGCCCGCGGCGACCGGGCTGACCGGCCTGACCGGCGCCCATTCGACGATCTGGTCGACGATCGGGTCGACGTTGCCGGCTTCCGGCGGGACGAGCGCGCCCAGGAACGGCGGGCCGTCGCCCGGGTCGCGGTCCGCGTGGGCATCAGACCACGCTAACACCGGTCACACGGCCAACAGCAGAACCCTCTGGCCACGCGAGCCTCATCCGGGCCGAAGGGGTACACCAAGCGCTGCACCAAGGAGGTGCATCCAAGCACTACACCCGGGCTGACGTCGGGCTCGTCATACCTCCAGGACGACAGGGATGATCACCGGTCGGCGCCTCGTGCGCTCGTTGATGAGGCGGCCCAACGCCCGGCGTGTGTTGCGGCGGAGCGTGTCGAAGTCGGTCGCGCCCTCGGCCGCGGCCGCGGCGAGCGCCGTCCGCACCGCGGCCTTCGCCTCCTCGATGAGGCCGTCGGCCTCGGTGTCCCAGACCCAGCCCCGCGTGACGATCTCGGGCCCGGTGACGATCTCCCCGGACGTCGCGTCCACCGTGACGATGACCACGACGAAGCCCTCCTCGGCGAGGCTCCGGCGGTCGCGCAGCACCCCCTGGTCGACGTCGCCGCTGATCCCGTCCACGTACAGATAGCCGGCAGGCACACCGTGGCGCTCGAGATCGATCGTGTCGGCATCGATCGTGAGCACGTCGCCGTCCTCGCACACCAGCACCCGTTCGGCCGGGACACCCACTTGGCGTGCGAGGCGCCCGTGGTGCACGAGGTGGCGGTACTCCCCGTGCACGGGCACGAACCACTCCGGTTGGGTGATATCGAGCATGAGCTTCAGCTCCTCCTGGCACGCGTGTCCCGACACGTGCACGCCATCCGCCGGGCCGTGGATCACCTCGGCTCCGGCGCGATGCAGCGAGTCGATCACCCGCGTCACGTTGGACTCGTTGCCGGGGATGGCATGGGCCGACAGCACCACGACGTCGTCACCGGTCACCTTCACGTGTTTGTGCTCACGGGCCGCCATGAGGGCCAGCGCGCTCATGGGCTCGCCCTGCGATCCGGTGCAGATGATGCACACCTCGCCGGGTGCGTAGCGGGCCACCTCGTCGATATCGACGAGGTTGCCGTCGTTCAGCTCGAGGAGCCCGAGCTCGCGCGCCAGCGTCACGTTCTGGGTCATGGACCGCCCGAGGAACGCCACCCGCCGACCGGCTGCGATCGCCTCGCGAGCCACCTGCTGCACCCGATGCACGTGCGAGGCGAACGACGCAACGATGAAGCGACGGTGGGGGTGGTCGCGCAACAACGCCCGCATCGCCACGCCGACCGTCATCTCGGACGGCGTGGACCCAGGACGCTCCGCATTGGTGGAATCCGAGAGCAGGAGGCGCACCCCCTGGCGGCCGATCTCGCCGAGGCGCGACAGGTCCGTGGTGCGGCCGTCGACGGGGGTGAGGTCGATCTTGAAGTCGCCCGTGTGCAGGATCGTGCCGTGGGGCGTGTGGTACGCAACCGCGAAGCCGTGCGGCACCGAGTGCGTCACCGGGACGAACTCACACTCCACCGGCCCGATCGTGCGCACCTCGCCGTCGGCGACGGCGACGAACTCGGTGCGGTCGAGCAGGCCCGCCTCGGCGATGCGGTTCCGGGCGAACCCGAGCGACAATGCCGAGCCGTACAGCGGGGCCGAGACATCGCGCAGCAGATAGGACAGCGCACCCACGTGGTCCTCGTGACCGTGGGTGAGCACGATGCCGTCGACCCGGTCGGCATTCTTACGGAGGTACGTGAAATCGGGCAGGACGAGGTCGACGCCAGGCATGTCGGCGTCGGGGAACATCAACCCGCAGTCCACGACGACGATGCGGCCTTGGACCTCGAGGCAGAAGCAGTTGCGTCCGATCTCGCCCAGCCCGCCCAGGAACACGATGCGGGTGGGAGCGGGCATGACGCACGAGGGTAGTGCCGGGATTCAGTTCGCCTTGTGCGCGCGCGACCGACGCACCCGCCGAATGGGACTGGGCGGATGGAACTGCGGGTTGCCCGGTCAGGTGGTGATCAGACCGCGGTCCAGTCGATGGCCATCGACGACGGGTTGGCGGGATCCACCTTCACCCCGATCTGGCCGCCGGGAGTGAGGCGCCCGAGGAAGGCTTGGGGAACTGCGGTCGTGAGCTTCGCCGCGTACGGATCCTTGCCCGCGATCGCGACCTGGAGGTCGAGGATGATCTGGGGGTTGTAGTTCACGAGCATCCCGGTGTCGGTGAAGTTCGTGATCGTTGCCTGTCCGGGCGTGCCGGTCTGGAGCAGCATCTGCTGCTGCTGCATCTCATCCTGGAGGGCCATCGCGTCGTCCACCGCCTGCGTGGCCTGGTTCAAGGTGTCGGGCATGTCGCGGATCATGCCCATCATGCCGGGCTTCTTGCCCTGCTTCTTCTGGACTTCTTTGCCTTGGTCGGACAGCTTCTTGATGTCCTTGAACATGCCCATCGCGTGCTCCTTTCGGGATTCGCACGATGCGCTCGCCGGCGCGGCGCAATCCTGGCGCGTCAGAGCCCGAGCAGCGAATCCAGCCCCACGGTGAGCCCCTCCCGGTCGAGGACCGCTCGCGCCGCGAGCAGCACGCCGGGCATGAAGCTCGTCCGGTCGTAGGAGTCGTGGCGGATCGTCAGCGACTGGCCCGAGGTCCCGAGCACCACCTCCTGGTGAGCCACGAGACCCCGGAGCCGCACCGAGTGCACTCGGATCCCCCCCGGGCCCACGCCCCCGCGCGCGCCCTCCACCACCAGCTTCTCGGTCGGATCCGCGCCCCAGTCGGGGGACGCCGCCGCCATCCGCTGCGCGGTGTGGATCGCCGTTCCCGAGGGCGCGTCGATCTTCTGGTCGTGGTGGAGCTCGATCACCTCGGCGGTCTCGAAGTACGGCGCCGCGATCTCGGCGAATCGGGTCATCAGCACGGCTCCGATCGCGAAGTTGGGCGCGATGACGGCGTTGGCCGCGCTGGCGTCGAAGAGCCGGCCGAAGCGCGCGAGGTCGTCGTCGGTGAAGCCCGTCGTGCCCACCACGGCGTGCACCCCGTGTTCGGCGCACCACGTGAGGTTCTCCCGGGCCGCGTCGACGACGGTGAAGTCGATCGCCACCGCGCAGTCGGCCTCGGCCAGCGCGTCGGAGTGCCGCGCGATGCTCACCCCCGTGGCCTCGATCCCGAGCTGTCGCAGCTCGATGCCCTCGTGGTACGGATCGACGGCCGCCACGAGCTCGAGCTCGGGGTCGGCGGCCACCGCCGCGCACACGGTGGAGCCCATACGACCTCCGGCCCCGAACACTCCGACCCTGATCACGCCTCGAGGCTAGATGGTGCACCGCCCCGGCGCGCCAGAACATTCGGCCCGTGTCAGGCGGACCCGGCCCTCGGTCCCACGAGCGCGAGCGTGCGCGTTCCGGGTGAGATCACCCGCTGCACCACTCGCGCCACGTCGTTCGCGGTCACGGCCGCGATGCGCGCCACGAGATCCTCGAGCGTCGGTGCCTCGGCCAGCATCAGCTCGCTGCGGCCGAGGCGATGCATCCGGCTCGCCGATCCTTCCATCGCCAGCGCGAGCGAGCCGGAGAGGTTGCCCTTGGCCGATTCGAGCTCGCGGGCGCTCACGCCACCGTCGGCGACGACGCGATCGAGCTCGGTGCTCACCACGTCGAGGACCTCGTCGACCTGGTGGGGCGCGGTGCCGGCCGAGACCGCGAACACACCCGTCTCCTCGAACGCGGCGCGGTACGAGTACACGGAGTACGCGAGGCCCCGCTTCTCGCGGACCTCCTGGAACAGCCGGGACGACATCCCCCCTCCCAGCACCTGGTCGAGGACGGTGAGCGCGTACCGGTCGGGATCGTCGCGCGACAGGGCGCGCATCCCGAGCACGAGGTGCGCCTGCTCGGTCGGGGCTTCGACGGTCGCGCGCGCCCGCGGCGGGGGGTTGCCGGTGTACCGCTCGCGCGCGGGCCGGTCACCGTGGATGCCACGCGAGAGCCGTTCGGCGACCTCGACGACGTGGTCGTGGTCGAGGTTCCCGGCGACAGCCACCACCACGTTGCTGGGTCGATAGTGCCGGGCGTGGAACTCCGCCACCTCGTCGCGCCTCATTGCCGTGATCGTGGCCGGTGAGCCGATAACCTCGCGACCGATGGCGTGCTCGGGGAACACCGCGTCGACGAAGACATCGTGCACCAGGTCCTCGGGGACGTCGTCGCGCATCCGGATCTCCTCGAGGATCACCTGGCGCTCCGTCTCGAGCTCGTCGGGTCGCAGCGCGGGATGCCACACGATGTCGGAGAGGATCTCGAGGGCGAGGTCCAGGCACGTGTCCGGTACCCGGGCGTGAAAGGCGGTGAGCTCCTGGGCCGTGAACGCGTTCATGTCGCCGCCCACCGATTCGATCGCCTCGGCGATCTCGGCCGCGGTGCGCCGCTCCGTGCCCTTGAACAGCAGGTGCTCGAGGAAGTGGCTCGCTCCGGCCTGGAGCGCGGTCTCGTCACGCGAGCCTGTGCCCACCCAGAACCCGGCGGCGACCGATCGCACCGTCGGCACCGCTTCGGTGACGACGCGCAGCCCCGAGTCGAGGACCGTCCGGGTGATCACCGTCGTCAGGGTGTCGGGATCAGCGCCGTCGCCGCGAGCCGCCGCCCGGCCCACCCGAGCCGCCACCCGAGCCGCCGCCCGACCC
>CAZCYE010000048.1:0-5180 GCA_964502775.1 uncultured Bifidobacteriaceae bacterium
AGGCCGGCGTGCCGTTCTTCTCGATCAGCGGCTCGGACTTCGTGGAGATGTTCGTTGGTGTGGGCGCGTCCCGGGTGAGGGACCTCTTCGAGCAGGCCAAAGCGGGCGCGCCCGCCATCGTGTTCGTCGACGAGATCGATGCGGTCGGGCGCCATCGTGGCGCCGGGCTCGGTTCAGGCCACGACGAGCGTGAGCAGACGCTCAACCAGCTGCTCGTAGAGATGGACGGATTCGACCAGCGCAGCGGGGTGATCCTCATCGCCGCGACGAACCGTCCCGACATCCTCGATCCCGCGTTGCTGCGCCCGGGCCGATTCGATCGGCAGATCGTCGTGGACCGGCCCGATCTCGAAGGCCGTAAGGCGATCCTGAAGGTGCACGCGCACAACAAGCCCATCGCCCCCGGCGTCGACCTCGACATCGTCGCTCGGCGTACCCCCGGCTTCACCGGCGCGGATCTCGCCAACCTGCTGAACGAGGCCGCGCTCCTCAGCGCCCGCAAGGAGCTCGACCTGATCGGCCTTCCGCAGCTCGAAGAGGCGATCGAGCGCGTCATGGCGGGTCCGGAACGGCGCAGCCGAGTCATCTCCGAGCGTGAACGACGGATCATCGCCTACCACGAAGGTGGCCACGCCCTCGTCGCCCACGCCTTGCCCAGCGCCGACCCCGTCCACAAGATCTCGATCATCCCCCGGGGTCGCTCGCTGGGCTACACGCTCACCCTGCCCATGGAGGACAAGTTCCTCGTGTCCCGTAGTGAGCTCACCGACGAGCTGGCGATGCTGCTGGGCGGCCGCACAGCCGAGGAGCTGGTCTTTGCCGATCCCACGACCGGCGCCCAGAACGACATCGACCGCGCCACCACGATCGCGCGGCAGATGGTCACCGAGTACGGGATGAGCCAGAACCTTGGTCCCGTGCGCTTCGGCCAACCCCGCGGCGAGGTGTTCCTGGGCCGCGACTTCGCCGCGACGCCGGACTACTCCGACGACATGGCGGCGCGCATCGACGCCGAAGTGCACGAGCTGGTGGAGGGAGCGCGCGAGGTTGCCCGGGCGATCCTCGCGACGAATCGTGTGACCCTCGACGCCCTGGCGTCGGAGCTTGTTGCCCACGAGACGCTCGAGGTCGTCCGCGTGCAGGAGATCCTTGCGGGCGTGGCGCCCTTCGCCGGGGTCGGCTCGGGCCGCGCCACGACTGCCGCGGCGAGCGATGCCGCACCCGCGATTCGGAGGCCAACGCGTTGAGCGACGAGATCGACATCCCACGAATCGAGAAGGCGGTGCGAGAGATCCTCGAGGCCATCGGTGAGGATCCCGAGCGCGACGGCCTGTTGCGAACGCCCGAGCGCGTGGCCCGCATGTACGCCGAGATCTTCGGGGGTCTCCACGACAACCCGGCGCGCCATCTCACGGTCACGTTCGAGGCCGATCACGACGAGATGGTGATGGTGCGCGACATCCCGCTCTTCGGTGTGTGCGAGCACCACCTCGTGCCCTTCGCGGGCAAGGCCCACGTGGCGTACATCCCCGGGCCCGACGGGCGCATCACCGGTCTCTCCAAGATTGCCCGCCTGGTGGAGGGCTTGTCTCGCCGGCCCCAGGTGCAGGAGAAGCTGACCACCCAGATCGCCGATGCCCTGGTGGAGGCGCTCGATCCCGATGGGGTGCTCGCGATGATCGAGGCCGAGCACCTGTGCATGTCGATGCGAGGCGTCCAGAAGCCGGGTGCGCTCACCATCACCTCGGCAGTACGGGGGCTCTTCAAGACGAGTGCTGCAACCCGTGCCGAGGCGATGACCCTCATCACGCATCCGGGGAACCGTCTCTGAGCCCCGGCGCGCCGTACCCCGGGCGCCGGTACCATCGCCGACGATGTTCGACTGGTCCACAGTGTGCGGCGCGCGCCCTGCGGTGATGGGGATCGTGAACGTCACCCCGGATTCGTTCTCCGACGGCGGTCAGTGCCTGGATCCCGACGCGGCGGTCGCGCACGGTCTGGCGCTGGTCGCGGCGGGTGCCGATCTGCTCGACGTGGGGGGGGAGTCGACTCGGCCCGGTGCCGAGCCGGTCGGCGAGGAGGAGGAGACGAGGCGGGTGCTCCCGGTCGTCCGGGCCCTCGCCATTCGGGCGGGTGTCCCGGTGAGCGTCGACACCACCAAGGCCGGCGTTGCCGCCGCGGCCCTCGAGGCGGGGGCCGTCATCGTCAACGACGTGTCGGCGGGCAGCGTCGAGCCGGCGATCATGGATGTCGTCGCCGCGCACGGCGCCGGGTACGTGGCCGTCCACATGCTCGGCACCCCCCAAACCATGCAGGACGATCCGCGCTACGGCGATGTGGTGGACGACGTGGGGGGGTTCCTCGTCGAGCGCATCGCGGCCGCGCGTGACGCGGGTATGGCCGCCCCCAGCATCGCCGCCGATCCCGGGTTCGGATTCGGCAAGACCGTCGGCCACAACCTCACCCTGCTCGCCCACATGGCTCGGCTCGTGCAGCGGCTCGAGGTGCCCTTACTCGTGGGGACCTCGCGCAAGCGGTTCCTCGGCGCGGTCCTGGCCGCCGACGGTGGACCCCGGTCGGACGCAGTCGAGACCGTCCCGGCCGAGCGCGACGACGCGACGTTGGCGACCGTCGTGTGGTGCGTGGACCAGGGCGCCCGCATCGTGCGCGTGCACGAGGCCCGATCGGCCGTTCGCGCCGTCGCGCTGCTCCAGGCGCTCGAGGTCGCGGCGTAATGCGCGGCCGGTGGGCCCAGGGCCTGGAGCCACGAGCGTTCATCTGGATCCTCAAGGATCGCCTCGCCGCCTCGGAGCGGCCGGGGGGATTCGCGCGCAGCCACCGGAAGGTCCGGCGCCAAGAGGAGCTGATCTGGCTCGCCGGCAACGGCTTCACGCGGGTGCTGTCGCTGCTGGAGTCGCCCCACAACCTGCACGCCTACGAAGAGGCCCAGATCGCCTACGAGCACATCCCGCTCGGGCGTCATGACACCTGGGGCGAGCAGCTCGGCCAGATCTTCGCCACGCTCAAGAAGTGGCTCGACGATCCCGCCGAGCGCGTGCTGATTCATCACGAGGAGTTCGGCGAGCGGCTCATGGGCGTGCTCGCCGGATACCTCCTGTACGCGGGCTACGTGGACAGTGGCCCGCACTCGATCGTGGTCATCGAGCGAATCACGAGCCGCCAGCTCGGCGCGCCCGGGCGTGAGATCGTCGCCGCGACCATCGACGAGGGACTCGTCGGCGGACCGGCGGGGGTCTGAGCCGACGGCTCGATCGAGTGGACGGCGGGAAGGGCGGGAACGTGGATCGCATCGTCATCGCGGGGCTCCGAGAGCTGGGGGTGCACGGCGCGCTCCCGGAGGAGCAAACGCGTCCGCAGCCCTTCGAGGTCGACGTCGAGCTCACGGTCGATCTGTCGAGCCCCGGAGACAGCGACATGCTCGAGGACACCGTCGACTACGCGGCCGTGTCCGAGGCGGTCAGCCGCGTGGTGCGTACGGAGCGCTATCAGCTCCTGGAGCGCTTGGCGACGCGCATCGCCGAGGTGTGCTGCACCGATGATCGAGTCACGGGTGTGACGGTGACGGTCCGCAAGTTGCACCCACCGGTGCGGGCGATGGTGGACCACGTCGCCGTGTGCATCGAGCGGTGAGCCCGCCGGCGCCGAGGCGCGCCTACCTGGGGATCGGCTCCAATCTCGGCGATCGGCTCGCCAACCTCCAATCGGCGCTCGACGGCCTCCGCTCACGGACCGGAATCCGCGTCGTGGCGGTGTCCCGGGTCTACGAGACCGATCCCGTGGGAGGTCCCGAGCAACCCGAGTACCTGAATGCCGTGGTGGCGGTCGAGACCTCGCGCCCGGCTCGTGACCTGCTCCAGATCGCGCAGGAGCTGGAGACCGCAGCGCAGCGCGTACGCGTCGAGCGCTGGGGACCGCGGACGCTCGATGTCGACGTGCTGCTCGTGGGCGACGAGACGATTGCCGAGCCCGACCTCCAGGTTCCTCACCCGCGCCTGTGGGAGCGCGGCTTCGTGGTGGAGCCCCTGCGCGATGTCGCTCCGGCGGGGACCATCCCTCCCGAGACTCCGGTGCGTTGGGCGGGCGTGCGCCCGACCGATCTCGCATTGCTCGTGCCGTCGGCGACCGGCATCCCGACTCGGGGGCGGGATCGGAGCGGCGCGTGATCACCATCGAGGGCATCGCCGAGCTCCGCGCCCGCTGTGAACGCGCCCGCCACGAGGACCAGCGCGTGGGGATCGTGCCCACCATGGGCTACTTCCATGATGGGCACCGCTCCCTCATGCGAGCCGCGCGTGCCGACAACGATCTTGTGGTGGTGACGCTGTTCGTCAATCCCACGCAGTTCGCCGCGGGCGAGGATCTCGACGCCTATCCCCGTGACCTGGTCCGTGACACCGAGCTGACCGCGGCCGAGCGGGTCGACGTGCTCTTCGTGCCGACCGTGGCCGAGATGTATCCGTTGGGACCGCGCACGACGGTGCACGTGGAAGGCCTCACCGAAGGTTTGTGCGGCGCCCGCCGCCCCGGCCACTTCGACGGCATGACGACCATCGTCGCCAAGCTCTTCTCGATCGTCGGCCCGTGCCGGGCGTACTTCGGGCGGAAGGACGCGCAACAGCTCGCAGTGGTGCAAGCGATGACGGCCGACCTTGATCTCGCCGTGGAGGTGGTCGGTTGTCCCCTGGTGCGCGAGCCCGACGGTCTGGCGATGTCCAGCCGCAACGCATATCTGCGCCCCGGCGAGCGGGAGGCCGCGACCGTGCTCTGGCGCGCGCTGCGGGCCGCCGCCGACGCGATGGCAGCCGGCGAGCGCGACGCCGAGCCCATCCGACGGATCGTCGTCGACGTGATCGCGACCGAGCCGCTCGTCACGTTGGAGTACGCCGAGCTCGTCGATGCCCGGACCCTGTCGCCCGTCCAGCACATGAGCGGGGACACGCTCTTGGCGGTCGCGGCACAGGTGGGTCGGGCGCGGCTCATCGACAACCTGTACGCGACCGTGACCGCCCGCGGCGTGGCGGTGGACCTCGGCGTCTGACCCCTGGTCGCGCTCGCTTGGCGGCGGGGTATCTGTTCCATGGCTCGCTCACTGCGAGCCGGGATACCCGGCCCGCAGCCGTTCGCTCGCTTTCGCCGCCCTTCGGGACGCTCGCCTGCTC
>CAZCYE010000048.1:5280-12461 GCA_964502775.1 uncultured Bifidobacteriaceae bacterium
TGCATGTTCGACGTCTGCGTGCTCGGCAGTGGTGTGGCCGGTCTGTCGGCCGCAATCCGGGCTGCTCGCAACGGATTCTCGGTCGTCGTCCTCACCAAGGGCGAGCTGCAGGCCTCGGCCACCTGGTACGCGCAGGGTGGTGTGGCCGCGGCCCTCGAGGATGGCGTCGATTCCCCGGAGCTGCACCTCTCCGACACGATCTCGGCGGGGGCGGGCCTCTGCGACCTCGATGCCGTGCGCGTGCTCGTGACCGAAGGTCCGGACCGGGTCCGCGAGTTGATCGGGCTGGGCGCGGAGTTCGATCGCGCCGGGCCGTCGTTGGCCTACGCCCGGGAGGGCGGCCACTCCGTCGCCCGAATCGTGAGGGCCGGGGGGGACGCCACCGGGGCCGAGATCGAACGCGCCCTCGTGCGCGCGGTGCGCGAGACCTCCGCCGAGGTGCACGAGAGCTGGTTCGGTACCGACCTCCTGGTCGAGCACGGTCGCGTGGTGGGGGTCCGGGGCAACGCGGCGACGGGGGAGACGCTCGACGTGCGCGCGCGCCATGTGGTGGTCGCCACGGGCGGCGCCGGCCAGTGCTTTGCCGTCACCACCAATCCCACGCTGTCTACCGGTGACGGCATCGCCATGGCGATGCGCGCCGGTGCCGCCGTGGCCGACATGGAGTTCATGCAGTTCCACCCCACCGCGCTCGACCACCCGTCCATGCCGCGCCCGCTGCTCTCGGAGGCGTTGCGCGGTGAGGGAGCGGTGCTGCGCGACGACGACGGCGCGGCGTTCATGATCGCCGAGCACCCGATGGCCGATCTCGCGCCTCGTGATGTCGTGGCCAAGGCCATCTCTCGGCGACTCAACTCGGGCGAGCTGGCGCATCTGTGGCTCGACGCCACCGGGATCGAGGGCTTCGAGACACGGTTTCCCACGATCTGGCGCGCGTGCCGAAGCGTGGGGCTGGATCCGACACAGGAATGGCTCCCCGTCGCGCCCGCCGCCCACTACCTGTCGGGCGGAGTGTGCACGGACCTCGACGGCGCGGCGAGCATTCCCGGGCTGTGGGCCTGCGGCGAGGCCGCGTGCTCGGGCGTGCACGGCGCCAATCGCCTGGCCTCCAATTCATTGCTCGATGGGCTCGTGTTCGGGAGCCGCTGCGTCGACGCCATCGCGTCCGGGAAGGACACGGCCGAGGCCACGGGTGTGCTCAGGGGCGTGCTCCACACCGACCTCGGCGCCGGCCACCGCGTCGCCGGCGTCGTTTCGGGTGCGCCCCCGGCCGATGACGCGTCACGTGACGCCCCCGCTCCTGACGATCGTGACGACGCCCGGGCCGCGCTCCAGCGCCTGATGACGCGTGAGGCCGGGGTGCTGCGCGACGACGCGAGCCTGGCGCGGGCCGAGGCCGGGCTCGACGAGATCGACTGCACCGATTCCGAGGTTGCCAACCTGGTGATGGTGAGCCGGGCGCTGGTACGTGCCGCCCGGGCCCGAGAGGAGTCCCGGGGAACCCACACCCGCCTCGACTTCCCGGAGCCGCGTGCCGCCTTCCTCGGGCGCCACGTCTTCACCGGTGAGGATCTCCTGACGTTCGTGCCCTTGGCGGAGCGCACGCCCGCGCGATGACCCCCTTCGACCCCCCCGCGCGCCTCGTGCGCGAGGCGGTGGCCCGGGCCTTGGCCGAGGACCTCGGCCCGCTCGGCGACATCACCGCCGCGCTCGTCGACTCGGGCGCGGCCGGTTCGGCCCGCCTCCTGGCTCGTGCCCCGGGGGTGATCGCCGGGACCGCGTGCGCGACCGAGGCGTGGGCCCAGCTCGACGACCGGGTCTGCGTCGCCTGGGCGCGCGTCGACGGCGACTCGGTGAGCGCCGGCGAGGTCGTGGCGACCGTGACCGGCCCGTTGCGACCGATCCTTACCGGCGAGCGCACCGTGTTGAACTTCCTGGGCCATCTCTCGGGTGTGGCCACCCTCACCCGTGCCTTCGTGGACGCCGCCGGTACCAGCCGGGTGAGCGACACTCGCAAGACACTGCCCGGGCTCCGCGCCCTCGAGAAGGCGGCGGTGCGCGCCGGTGGGGGCGTGAACCACCGCGGCTCGCTCTCGGACCTGGTGCTCCTGAAGGACAACCACCTCGACCGGCTCGGCATCGTCGATGCCGTACGCCGGGCCCGGCGGGCCTGGCCGGGTCGGGGTGTGGAGGTGGAGTGCGATCGAGCCGAGCAGGTGCACGAGGCGCTGGACGCGGGTGCCGACATCGTGATGCTCGACAACATGACCCCCGACGAGGCCGCCAAGTGCGTGGCCCTCGTCCGCGAGGGGCCGCGGCCCGACACGGTCGTGGAAGTGTCGGGCGGGGTGACGCTCGACAACATCGCGGCCTACGCTGCCGCGGGCGCCGACATCTGCTCGACGAGCGCGATCACCCAATCGGCACCTGCCCTCGACCTGTCGCTCGAGGTTGCTCCCCACCGGGCTGGATCCTGATGCTGCTCGCGATCGACACCGGCAACACCCAGACCGTCATCGGTCTCTTCGACGGCGCGGTCATCACCGACCATTGGCGGATCGCCACCGATGCGGCCCGCACCGCCGACGAGCTCGCGCTGATGATCCAGCAGTTCCTCGGCTTCCACGGGTACTCCTTCGAAGGTCAGATCGACGGCGTGGCCATCGCCTCCGGAGTTCCACGGGTCACGACGGAGCTGCGCACGATGTGCGAGCGCTACTTCGGCTACACCGCGTTCGTGCTCGAGCCCGGCGTCCGCACCGGGATGCCGATCCTCATCGACAACCCCAAGGAAGCGGGCGCCGACCGGCTCGCCAACGCCGTCGCGGCCTACGAGCTCTACGGCGGGCCGTCGATCGTGGTCGACTTCGGCACCGCGAACACGGTGGACGCGGTGAGCGAGAAGGGGGAGTACCTGGGCGGAGCGATCTTCCCCGGCATCGAGATCTCGATGGATGCGCTCTTCGGGCGCGCGGCCGCGCTGCGGCGCGTGGAGCTCGTCGCGCCCAAGCACGTCATCGGGCGCTCGACCGTCGAGGCGATCCAGTCGGGTGCGGTGTACGGCTTCGCCGGCCAGGTGGATGCGCTGGTCGACCGCTTCCAGGCCGAGCTCGGGGAGTGCTCGGTGGTGGCGACCGGCGGCCTGGCCGAGCCGATCATCCAGTATTCGCAGAGGGTCCAGCACTACGAGCCCTGGCTCACGCTCCAGGGCCTGCGGATCGTCTTCGAGCGCAACCAGTGAGCGACGAGCGCGACCGGCGCCTGGAGAAGCTCGACCGTCTTCGGGCCGGCGGCGTGGACGTGTACCCCGTGCGGTTCGACCGCACGCACACCACGGCGCAGGTGGTCGAGCACTGGGACCATCTCGAGCCCGGGGCCGAGACTGACGACCGGGTGCGCGTGGCCGGTCGACTCCTCCTGTTGCGGCGCCAGGGCGGCCTCACGTTCGCGACCGTCCGCGACGGATGGGGCGAGGTGCAGCTCTTCGTCTCGCTCGCGGAGCTGGGCGAGGAGCGCAAGGGCGCGTTCGACGACCTCGACCTGGGCGACTGGGTCGGGGTCGACGGCACCGTCATGAAGACCAAGCGAGGCGAGCTGTCGGTAAAGGTGCGCGAGTTCGCGCTTCTGTCCAAGGCGCTGCGCCCACTGCCCGAGAAGTGGCACGGGCTCGCCGATGTGGAGACGCGCTTTCGCCAACGCTACGTGGACCTCATTGCCAACGACGACGCCCGACGAGTGTTCGCGATCCGCTTCTCGATCATCGCCACCGTCCGGCGCTTCCTGTACGAGCGGGGCTTCGTGGAGGTGGAGACACCGGTGCTGCACGCCGTGGCCGGGGGGGCCGCGGCGCGGCCCTTCCACACGCACCACAACGCATTGGACATGGCGCTCACGTTGCGCATCGCCCTCGAGCTGCACCTGAAGCGCCTCGTGGTGGGGGGGATGGAGCGCGTGTTCGAAATCGGCCGCGTGTTCCGCAACGAGGGACTCGGTACCCGCTACAACCCCGAGTTCACGATGCTCGAGTGCTACCAGGCCCTCGCCGATTACACGGACATGATGAGCCTCACCGAGGAGCTCGTGGCTGCGTGCGCGCGCGAAGCCACCGGTGGGGTCGTGATCGCGTTCGACGGCCGGCGTGTCGACCTCGGTGCACCCTGGGCGCGCCGCACCATGATCGACTTGATCCGCGAGCACGCCGGTGTCGACGTGCATCCGGCGATGGAGCTCGAGACCCTGCGCGGCATCTGCGACGGCTGCTCGGTTCCCTACGAGGCGGGCTGGGGGCCGGGCAAGCTCGTGCTCGAGCTCTACGAGAAGACGGTGGAGCCCAACCTGGTGGGCCCGATCTTCGTGCTCGACTACCCCCGCGAGGTCTCGCCCTTCGCCCGACCCCACCGCGACGACCCCCTCCTCGCCGAGCGGTTCGAGGTGGTGGCGCTGGGACGCGAGCTCGCCAACGCGTTCAGCGAGCTCAACGATCCGCTCGACCAGCGGGCGCGCTTCGAGGCCCAGGCCGTGCTCGCGGCGGCGGGCGACGAGGAGGCCCACGGCGTCGACGAGGACTACGTGCGCGCCCTGGAGTACGGCCTCCCCCCGTGCGGCGGGCTCGGGATCGGCATCGACCGCCTCGTCATGCTCATCGCCGGCGTCGCGACGATCCGCGAAGTGATCCTGTTCCCCCACCTCCGCCCGGAGGCTTGAGGCCGGAGCGGAGAGCGCCCGCGAGCCGGGTATCCCGGCGAGCAGCGAAACGCGACCAGAGAGACGGAGCGGAGAGCGCCCGCGAGCCGGGTATCCCGGCGAGCAGCGAAACGCGACCAGAGAGACGGAGCAGGCGAGCGGCCCGGAGGGCGGCGGCGGCGACGAGCGGAGCGAGGAGCTCGCCGGAGCGGCGAGCGTCCGCGAGCCGGGTAACCCGGCGAGCAGCGAGCGCGACCAGATTCAGGAGGCGCGGGTGACGAGCTCCTCGACCACCCGTCGCATCCCCGCGCAGACCTGGAGATCGAGTCCGTCGGCACCGTCGAGGGCTTCGCTCGCCTTGGTGGCGTGGTCGTGGGCGACCCCCATCGCCTGGTGCACGGCGCCGTTGGTCGATGCCAGTCGGCGGGCCTCCGAGAGCTCGGTGGCATCGAGGCGACGCCCGAGCAGGTTGCACAGGCGGGGCTCCTCGACGAGGGCGTAGATGAGCGGCAGGGTGTACACGCCCTCGGCCAGGTCCTGGCCGGCGGGCTTGCCGAGGTCGTCGTCGGTGCCGGTGAGGTCGAGGCAGTCGTCCACGATCTGGAAGCAGAGCCCCAGGTGGAAGCCGTAGCGCGTGAGCGCATCGAGCGTCGGCTCGTCCACACCGCTCACCAGCCCTCCGATGCGGCACGACGTGGCGAACAGCGCCGCCGTCTTGCCCTCGATGGCGGTGGCGTAGGCCTCCTCGGAGCGTCCGACGTCGTAGAGGTGCTGGAGCTCGAGCACCTGCCCCCGGCACAGGGCGCCGATGGTGGCGGCGAGCAGCCCGGCCACCTCAGCCCCGAGTGACGCCGCCAGCGACGAGGCGCGAGCCAGCAGGTAGTCGCCGGCGAGGATCGCCACGATGTTCGACCAGCGGGCGTTCACCGACGGGACCCCACGGCGGGTCTCGGCCTCGTCGATCACGTCGTCGTGGTACAGGGAGCCCAGGTGCACGAGCTCGCACGCGACCGCGCCCGTGATCACGTCGTCGTGGGCGGGGCGCTCCCCTGAGGTGGCGGCGTAGGCCGCGCACAGGGTGAGCGTGGGGCGGATGCGCTTGCCCCCGGCACTGATCAGGTGCGCGGCGACATCCCCGAGGAAGCGATCGGGATGGCGCACCGCGTCGGCCAGACCGCTCTCGACGCGTTCGAGGTCGCCGGCCAGCGGCGAGAGCTCGAGCGTCTCAGCCGGCCTCATGGCCCCCAACGCTACGCAGCCGCCGGTACCGGGACCAACCCGGGAACAACCCGCCCGTCCCGGGCGCTGTACATCTCGCCTTACCTCGGGCCCGAATCAGGCCGATCAAGGTGAGGTGTGGCGAGCAGCGAGTGACACATCCAGGGCGGAACGAGCGACCGGGAGCCGGGTATCCCGGCGAGCAGCGAGTGACACATCCAAGTGGAGTTCGAAGCTGGGACGCCGACCCTGCCGGTTAGAGTGGGGATCGGCCAGTTGGCTTCGAGGAGCCAGAGCGACTGAAGAGGCGGTGCGACGAGGTGTTCGAACGCTTCACCGACCGGGCCAGAAGAGTGGTGGTGCTCGCGCAGGAAGAGGCGCGCCTGCTCAACCACAACTACATCGGCACGGAGCACATCCTCCTGGGGCTCATCCACGAGGGTGAGGGCGTCGCGGCCAAGGCGCTGGAGTCACTGGGCATCTCGCTCGAAGCGGTGCGCGCCCAGGTGGAGGAGATCATCGGGCACGGCGGTCAGGCACCGTCGGGTCACATCCCGTTCACGCCCCGGGCCAAGAAGGTGCTCGAGCTCTCGTTGCGCGAAGCGCTCCAGCTCGGCCACAACTACATCGGTACGGAGCACATCCTCCTCGGTCTGATTCGAGAGGGCGAAGGTGTCGCCGCGCAAGTGCTCGTGAAGTTGGGGGCCGACCTGTCGCGGGTGCGTCAGCAGGTGATCCAGCTCCTGTCGGGCTACGCCGGGGGCAAGGAAGGCCAAGGCCAGGCCGGGAGCGGCGCCGAGGCCGCACCGTCGGGCTCGCTCGTGCTCGACCAGTTCGGCCGCAACCTCACCCAGCTCGCTCGCGACAAGAAGCTCGACCCGGTGATCGGGCGCGAGAAGGAGATCGAGCGGGTGATGCAGGTGCTGAGCCGACGCACCAAGAACAACCCGGTGCTCATCGGCGAACCCGGGGTGGGAAAGACCGCGATCGTCGAAGGCCTCGCCTCCGACATCGTCGTCGGCGACGTGCCCGAGACCCTGCGTGACAAGCAGCTGTACACCCTCGACCTCGGCGCGCTCGTCGCCGGCTCGCGCTACCGCGGCGACTTCGAGGAACGCCTCAAGAAGGTGCTGAAGGAGATTCGCACCCGCGGCGACATCATCTTGTTCATCGACGAGCTCCACACCCTCGTCGGCGCCGGTGCGGCCGAGGGCGCGATCGACGCGGCGAGCATCCTCAAGCCGATGCTCGCGCGCGGTGAACTCCAGACGATCGGGGCC
>CAZCYE010000049.1:0-12113 GCA_964502775.1 uncultured Bifidobacteriaceae bacterium
CCAAGTCATCCCCGGCTGATGCCACCTGCTCCGTAGGCTTGGGTCGTGGTGCAGTCCGCGTTCGTCGACGAGGTACAGGTGTGTCTACGCGGTGGTGACGGCGGCGCGGGCGCGATCTCCTTTCGCCGGGAGCCCCACGTGCCCAAGGGCGGTCCCGATGGTGGCGACGGGGGTGACGGTGGCGACGTGGTGCTGCGGGCCGATCGGAACGCGGCATCGCTACTCCCGTTCCGCGACCATCCTCACCGGCGGGGGGGATCGGGTACGCACGGGCAAGGGAAGCGGCGCCATGGTGCTCGCGGTGCCGAGCTGGTGGTCGCGGTGCCCGAGGGCACCGTGGTCCGCAGCCGTGACGGTGCCGTGCTCGCGGACCTCGTGCACCACGGCGCCTCGTACCACGCGGCGCGGGGTGGCCGGGGTGGCCGGGGGAATGCGCGCTTCCTGTCGAACGCGCGGCGCGCCCCGGGGTTCGCCGAGCAGGGCGAGTACGGCGAGGAGCGCTGGTTGGGTCTCGAGGTGCGACTGCTCGCCGACGCCGCGCTCGTGGGTTTCCCCAACGCCGGCAAGTCCACGCTGATCTCGGCGCTCTCGGCCGCGCGCCCCAAGATCGCCGACTACCCCTTCACGACGCTCGAGCCGCACCTGGGTGTCGTCCGGCGCAACGGGCAGGACTTCGTGCTCGCCGACATTCCCGGTCTCGTCGAGGGCGCGGCCGAGGGGCGCGGCCTGGGTCATCGGTTCCTCCGCCACACCGAACGTGCCCGCGTGCTCGTGCTCCTGCTCGACCTCACCGGCGCCGAAGGGCGCTCGCCCGAGAGCCAGGAGGAGGTGCTGATCACCGAGCTGGGCTGCTACCGGCCCGAGCTGCTGGATCGCCCGCGCCTGGTGGTGGGCGCGAAGTCCGATGTCGCCACGCATCCCTTCTCGGGGCTGTCGGTGTCGGCCGTGACCCACGACCACCTGGACGAGCTCGTCACTCGACTCGGCTCGCTGGTGACCGAGGCCCGCGACACCGAGCCCGAACGTGAGGGCTTCGTGGTGCTGCGGCCCGAGGAGGAGGGCTTCGCCGTCGAGCGCGACGTCGACGGCGCCTGGCGGGTGCGGGGGCGGAGCGCCGAGCGGGTGGTGGCCATGGCCGACCTCACCAACATCGAGGCCATGGCCTACGTGCAGGAACGCCTGCGGAGGATGGGCGTCGAGCGCGCCCTGGCTCGGGCCGGCGCCCGTGAGGGTGACGTGGTGCGCGTTGCCGAGGTGGAGCTCGAGTACGTAGAGGGGTTCGGATGAGCGCGGGAGTCGACCCGCGATGAAGAGCGCGTCGCTCGCCGTGGTCAAGGTCGGTACGTCGTCGATCACCACCGACGCCGGCGAGCTGCACGACGAGGCGGTGGCCAAGCTCGGCGCGGAGATCGCCGGCGCGCGCGGCGCGGGTCACCGCGTGGTGCTCGTGTGCTCGGGGGCGATCGCGGCCGGGCTCCCCGCCCTGGGGCTCGCGCATCGGCCGAGTGACATCGGCATGCTCCAAGCCGTGGCGGCCGTGGGCCAGCCGCGCCTGATGGAGCGGCTGGGGGCGGTCCTCGCTGCTCACGGGCTGGTCGCCGGCCAGGTGCTGCTCACCCCGCACGACTTCGGCCAGCGGTCCCAGTACCTCCACGCCCGGGCCACGCTCGGCCGTCTCCTGGAGCTGGGCGTGGTGCCTGTCGTCAACGAGAACGACGCCGTGGCCGACGACGAGATCCGCTACGGCGACAACGATCGCCTCGCCGCGCTGGTGTCGCACCTGGTGGGAGCCGACGTGCTCGCCCTGCTCACCGACACCCCGGGGCTGTACACCGCCGATCCCCGCCTCGACGACCAGGCGTCGCTCATCGAGGAGATCGTCGAGGTGGATGCGGCGCTCGTGGCGGTGGCCGGCGGCGCGGGCACCCAGCGGGGGAGCGGCGGGATGGCCAGCAAGCTCGCCGCCGCCAAGATCGCGGCCTGGTCGGGGGTGCGGGTGGTCATCGCGGGTGCCGACGTGCCCGGGGTGGTGCTGCGGGCCATCGCCGGGGAGCCCGTGGGCACCTCGATCTCGGCCCGCCCGGTCCGCCTGCCGAGCCGCAAGCTCTGGATCGCCTTCGCGCGCCCGGCTGCGGGGCGCGTGGTGGTGGACGCCGGGGCCCGTCGTGCCCTCGTCGTGGACGGCCGCTCGCTGCTCCCCGCCGGTGTCGTGGGAGTGGAGGGGGCCTTCGAGCCCGACGACGCGGTGGAGGTCATCGCCGAGGGCGTGCCGTTCGCCAAGGGCCTGGTTCGCTACTCGAGCGAGGCGCTGGCCGCGTCGGCGGGCCGGCGTACCAGCCACCTGCCCGACGGTTCCTCGCCCGAGGTCATCCACCGCGACGACCTCGTCGTCCTCGACTGATACCCCCCCCACCCTCCGCTGCTGCCTTGCGCTCGACGGTGACGTCGGACACACTTTCGCCCCTCGTCGTCGGTCGACGGGGGGAGGGCCTCCTCACGGGGGCCCAGGCGACCGGCGGGGCGGGTGGAGCGCGCGAGAGCGGCGCCGGCGGTGTCACCGCCTTGGCGCCGACTCGCCGCCCTCCCGCGTCACACCACCGAGCGACGCCGGGCGTAACGCTTGCGCGCGCGGGGCCGCCGGATCAGCCACCGGATCGTGGGCGGTGTCCGCGGCCTGCTGCGTACACTCGCTGGCGTGCCTTCGGTTGCCGAGCTGGGTCGCCGCGCCAAGGATGCGGCGCGAGCGCTGGCCACGGTCGGAAGCGCCCCCAAGGACGCAGCACTCCGGGCGGCGGCCGACCTGCTGGTCGAGCGGACCCCGGAGATCCTCGCTGCCAACTCGGCGGATGTGGCCGACGCGGAGGCCGCAGGCATGGCCCCGGCCGGCCTCGACCGCCTGGTCCTGCACGACGGCCGCATCCAGTCCATGGCCGACGGGCTCCGCCAGGTCGCGGCGCTCCCCGACCCCGTGGGCGAGGTGCTCGACGGCTGGACCGCGCCATCCGGGCTCGAGATCCGGCGCGTGCGAGTCCCGCTGGGGGTGGTGGCCGTCGTCTACGAGAACCGTCCCAACGTCACCAGCGACGCCGCCGGCATCTGCGTGAAGGCGGGGAACGCGGCGCTGCTCCGGGGCTCGTCGAGCGCACAGCGCTCCAACCAGGCGGTGGCCGAGGTGCTCCGGGAGGGCGTGGTCAAGGCCGGGCTGCCTGAGGACGTAGTGGTGCTCGTGGACGACCCCGCCCGCGCGGCCGTCATCGAGCTGATGCAGCTCACCGGTGTGGTCGATTGCCTCATCCCACGCGGCGGTCACGATCTCGTGGCCAGCGTCCGTGAGCACGCCACCGTGCCGGTGATCATCGACGGCGACGGCAACTGCCACGTGTACGTCGACGCGGCCGCCGACCTCGACCAGGCGCTGGAGATCGTCGTCAACGCCAAGACCAATCGTCCCGGCGTTTGCAACGCCGCCGAGACCCTGGTGGTGCACGCGGCCGTCGCGGCCCAGTTCCTGCCCCGAGCCTGCGACGAGCTCGCGGCACGAGGCGTGGAGCTCGTGGGCGACGAGGCGGCCCGGGCCATCCGGGCCGACCTGGGCCCGGCCACCGACGACGACTTCGCCCGCGAGTTCCTGGCGTTGCGGATGGCGGTGGCGGTGGCGGCAACGCTGGACGACGCGATCGCCCACGTGAACCGATTCGGCACGGGCCACACCGAGGCGATCGTCACCCGTGACCTCGACACCGCCCGGAGGTTCGTCCGCGAGGTGGATGCGGGCGTGGTCATCGTCAACGCCTCGACCCGCTTCACCGATGGGGAGCGGTTCGGATTCGGGGCCGAGATCGGGATCTCGACCCAGAAGCTGCACGCCCGCGGCCCCATGGCGCTGCGCGAGCTCACCACCTACAAGTACGAGGTGTGGGGGACCGGCCAGGTGGTCGGCGAGTGACGGACCGGCCAGGGGTCGGCTAGGCGAGCAGCTCCCAGATCTGGTCCGCGATGCGGGCCAGCGCTCGCACCTGCTCCCGCTCCCGCCGCCGGAAGGGCTGCCCGCTCCGTCCGAGCAACAGCGTGGCGTCGTGGCCGGCCAGGGGCGCGATGGCCAGGTCCTCGGGGCCGGTGTGGCCGTCGGCGACCAGGGGCGAGACCGAGGTGCCAGCCACGAGCGCACTCAGCATGTCGGGACCGGGGACCTCGTCACCGACGCCGGCGAGCAATTCGTGGTCGTGCAGGAGCGCCGACCAGTTGGTGTGGAACTCCCGCTGGGTGTGCGCCACGAGCGTGGCCTGCAGGACCGGCACCGACCCGGCACCACAGAGCACCGTGGCTGACTCGAGCGCGTCGAGGCGGGGATCGGGAAAGGTCGACACCACGCGGATCTCCTCCACCGAGGCACCGTCGACCTCCTCGATCTCACGCACCATGAGCTCGAGGAGCTCCGGGCGTGCGAGCTCTACCGCGAACTCGTCGACGGCGATCGCCTCCCCGCGCTCGAGCACGTCGATGCCGACGATGTCTCCCTCCACGGCACCGATTCGGGACGCGATGAGCCCGAGCGCGCCGGGTCGGTCGGGAAGCCACACACGGACGAGCACGTGCACGCCCGACAGTCTGTCCCAGCCCACGCAGGCACGCTATGCGGTGCGTGTGTCGGCATCGTTACGCCCGGGTGAACGCCGACACCCGACCGTAGACTCCTCGGCGTGGGAGAGCGGATCGGCGTGCTCGGCGGCAGCTTCGACCCCGTGCACACCGGGCACATCGTGGCTGCGGTCGATGCGCGCGCGGCGCTGTCGCTCGATCGGGTGCTGCTCGTCGTCGCGGGTGACCCGTGGCAGAAGCGGGGCCGGGTGGTCGCGTCCGCCGCCGATCGCCTCGCCCTGGTCGAGGCGGCCGTCGCCGGGATCGAGGGGCTCGAGGCGAGCTCGATGGAGGTCGACCGGCCGGGCCCGTCGGTGACCGCCGACACCCTCGAGGAGCTCGCCGCGCCCGACCGTGAGCTGTTCCTGCTCCTCGGGGCCGACGCCGTCTCGAACATGGCGACCTGGAAGCGCCTCGAGGACACGCGCAGCCTGGCGACCGTCGTGGTGCTGGAGCGCACGGGTGACGTCCACGCCGAGCCACCGGGTGCGGGTTGGCGCTTCGAGCGCTGCTCGATCCCGCGCCTCGACATCTCGTCGACCGACATTCGCGCGCGCCTGGCGGCGGGGAGGCCGATCGACGGTCTTGTGCCCACGAGTGTCGTGGGGGAGATCACCCAACGCGACCTCTACAGTGGTCCGTGCACTTGACTCCGGCGACACCAACGGCGACACCCACGGCGACGTCCAGGGCGTCCATCGCCGCGAGTGCGGCGGCGGCGAAGCTCGGGATCGATGTCGTGGTGCTCGACGTGGCCGCGATCATGGGCATCGTCGACCGCTTCGTCCTCGTGAGCGCGTCCAACACCCGTCAGGTGCGCACGATCGTCGACGAGGTCGAGCAGGCGTTCCTGGCGTTCGACGATTCCCGACCGATCGGCACCGAAGGCCTCGGCGACGCGCACTGGGTGCTCCTCGACTACGGCGATGTAGCTGTCCACGTGTTCTTGCTCGAGACCCGCGAGTACTACGACCTCGACCGCCTCTTCGCCGACGCGCCGCGAGTCGAGGTGCACGAGGATGCGGTGCCCGAGGATGCAATGCCCGAGGATGCAATGCCGGTCGTGACCGTCACCGACGCGGCCGGTCAGGGCAGGAGGCCCGCCTCGATGTAGGGGCGGATCGGGATGCCGCGTGCCGCGAGCCCCTGCTTGAGCTCGCGGACCCCGAGGTTCCGCTCGAAGCGCGGCGAGTACAGGATCGAGCTGATGATCGCCGCTTGGGCCCCGCCGTCGGTCAACCCCGAGGCGATGTGCTCGACGGTTCCGGCCCCACCGGATGCGATGACCGGGAGGTTGCAGGCGTCGGCGACGGCCCGGGTGATCTCGAGGTCGTAGCCGGATGCGGTTCCGTCGCGGTCGATGCTGTTCACGACCACCTCGCCGGCGCCGAGATCTTCGGCGCGCCGGACCCACTCGATCGCGTCGAGCCCGGTCGCCTCGCGGGCGCCGTCGATGTACACCTCGTACCCGCTGGGGATTCCCGGGCGCGGCCCGACGCGCTTGACCTGTGTGCTCAGCACGATGCACTGGCGGCCGAACGCCTCGGCACCGGCTCGGATGATTGCGGGGTCGCGCACGGCCATCGAATCGACGCTGATCTTCTCGGCGCCGGCTTTGAGCACCGCGAACATGTCGTCGAGCGTACGGATGCCGCCACCCACCGTGAACGGCACGAAGACCTCGCGCGCCACCTTGCGCACCGTGTCGAGATCGATCCGGCGCCGCTGCGCGCTCGCGGTGATGTCGTAGAACACGATCTCGTCGATCTGGTCGTCATAGAGCCGTGCGGCCAGCTCCTCGGCGGGGGCCACGTCGATGTTGTCCTGGAACTGCTGGGCCTTGGTGACCCGTCCCCCGATCACGTCGAAGCACGCGATGAGCCGCTTGGTCAGCACGACGGCTCCCAGCGGGCGAAGCGACCGAGCAGATCGAGGCCGATCGGTCCGCTCTTCTCGGCGTGGAACTGCGTGGCCACGATGTTGCCCCTCCCGAGGACGGAGCAGAACTCCGTGCCGTAACGGGTGGTGGCGAGGACGTCGTGCTCCTCGGCGGGGCGGGCAAAGAACGAGTTGACGAAGTAGCAGTGCGCGGGGACGGTCAAGCCCGTCAAGCCGGCGGTCACCGGGTGCACCCCGACGGCGCGCACCTCGTTCCATCCGATCTGTGGGACCCGCACCGAGTCGGGGAAGCGAGTGACGGTTCCCGGGATCCACCCGAGGCATTCGACGTCGTCCTCCTCCGAGTGCTCCAGCAGGATCTGGAGCCCGATGCAGATTCCGAGCAGCGGCACGCCATCCGCGCGCACGCGTTCGGTCATGGCCTCCAGGAGCCCCGCGTCCCGCAACGAGGCGAGTGTGGCTCGGGCCGCGCCCACGCCGGGGAGGATGAGTCGGTCCGCGCGTGCGAGCTCGTCGGGTGTGGCCACGAGCTGGTGGCCGAGGCCGACGCGATCGAGCGCGTAGCCCACGCTGGGGGCGTTGCCGGCCCGGTAGTCGATGACCCCGATCATGCGGGGAGTCTACGGACGGGCTTGCGCGGACCTCGCCGAGATACGGTGCCCGCATGACGGTCGTGCTCGCGGTCGCCGCCGCGCTGCTCTTCGGCACCGGCGTTGCACTCCAGCAACGCGCCGCGCTCGAGGTTCCGACGGCGCACGCGCTCCGACCGCGCCTGTTGATCGCCTTGATCCGCCGGCCGCTGTGGCTGGGCGGACTCGGGTGCGAGATCGGTGGCTTTGCGCTCCAGGCGGCGGCGCTCGCCAACGGCTCGCTCGTCGCCGTGCAGCCGATCCTCACCGTCGATCTCGTGTTCACGCTGGCCATCGGCGCGGCGTGGGCCCGGCGCCGGCTGAGTCGGCGCGATTGGCTCGGGGTTGGCTCCACGGTCGTGGGGATGGCCGTCTTCCTGCTCGCGGTCAACCCCGACCGCCACAGCCGTGACGTGGGCGACACCAAAGGCTGGCTGCTGTGCGTCACCTGGATCGTGCTGATCACCGCGGCCGCGGCCGCGTTGGGTGCGGCCTCGGGGGGTGCCCGCCGGGCGGCGTACTTCGGCGTGGCCGCCGGCGTGGCGAACGGGTTCATGGCCGTCCTGATCAAGACCCTCGCCGACGAGCTGGATCAGGGTGTGGGCTCCGCGCTGCGTTCCTGGCCCCTGTACGCGGTCGTGGGCGCTGGGATCGTGGCGATGCTGCTGATGCAGTCCGCGTACCAGGCCGACCATCCCACCGTGGCCCTCCCGGTCATCAACGTCGTCGATCCGCTCGTGAGCTCGTTGATCGGCGTGACGCTGTTCAACGAGCACGTGAGCCTGGGTGGGGGCAACGCAGTGCTCATCGGGGCGGCGGCGGCGCTGATCAGCTTCGGGATGATCTCGCTCGCTCGCACGCCGATCGTCCTCGGGCAGTACGCAGCGCTCCCAGAGGCGCGGACGTGAGCAACCCGCCGCGCGTGCCCGCGGCTCGCATCGTGTTCTCCGACTCGGACCGGGCCGAGATTCTCGCGATGGTCGACGAGTCGCTGAGTTCAGGATCGCTGACCCTCGGTCCCAGGACCAAGGAGTTCGAGGACGCGTTCGCCGCGCACCATGGCACTCGCTTCGCGGTGGCCACGAGCAGCGGCACGAGCGCACTCGAGATCATCCTGCGCTCGATCGGGATCGAGGGTGGCGACGTGATCGTTCCCGCCACCACGTTCTTCGCGACGGCGGCGGCGGTGCGTCACGGGGGGGGCCGACCGACGTTCGCCGACATCGATGCCGCGACCTTCGCGCTGTCGCCGGCCACCATCGAGGCCGCGATCACACCCGACACGGTGGGGGTCGTGCTCGTGCACATCGGTGGCGTCATCACACCGGCCGTCGACGAGATCCGGGCGCTGTGCGATCGCCGGGGCCTGTTCCTGGTCGAGGATGCCGCCCATGCCCATGGTGCGGCGCTCGACGGCCGCCTCGCGGGGACGTTCGGACGCGCTGCGGCCTTCTCGTTCTACCCCACGAAGGTGATCACGAGCGGCGAGGGCGGGATGATCGTGACCGAGGACGAGGCGCTTGCGGCCGAGGCTCGGTGCTACCGCGACCAGGGCAAGGCCGACTTCCTCACCGGAGGGCACACGGTGCTGGGCAGCAACTGGCGCATGAGCGAGCTTCACGCGGCGGTGGGCCTGGTGCACCTTCGCCGACTCGATGAGTTCATCACGCGCCGGCGCGCGGCGGCGGCGCACTACGACGAGGCGCTGACCCACATCGACGGGATCAGTCCGGTGGCGGTGCCCGAGGGCGCGTTCACCAACTACTACAAGTACCTGGCCATGCTCGATCGAGGGATCGAGCGCGCCGCGGTCAAGGAGCAGCTCCGCAACGACCACGGGATCGCGCTCAGCGGAGAGGTCTATGCGGTCCCGTTGCACCACGAGCCCGTGTTCGCAGGGATCGCGAGCGGTTCGTTCCCAGTGGCGGAGGACGTTTCGGCCCGGCACGTGTGCCTGCCCGTACACTCCGACATGAGCCTCGACGAGGCCGAGCTCGTAGTGCGTGCGCTGCGGGCAGTGCTGGGACCGGCTACCGCGAGCAGTGTCGGGACCTCGGGAGCGAGCCCGGTGAACACATGAGGATCGCGATCACCGGCGGGTCGGGCTTCATCGGCTCCCATGTCGTGGATCGCGTGCTGCGCGAGGGTCACGAGGTGGTGGTGCTCGACGGCGCCCCGCCTCATCGCGACGATGTCGAGCACATTGTCTGCGACATCCTCGATCTCGATGCGCTCGTGTCGGCCACCCGGGGTTGCGATGTGATCTTTCACCTCGCCGCGGTCTCGAACGTGAACGTCGCGTTCGATCACCCGGTGGAGACGGTGCAGCTCAACGTCACCGGCACCGCCAACGTCTGGGAGGCGGCACGTCGCAACCGCGTCGGGCGGGCCGTGCTGGCCAGCACCGTGTGGGTCTACACGGGCGCGACTGGTGACCTCCTCGATGAGGAGGCGCCCTTCCACCTCCCGAGCGCCGGCCACGTGTACACGTCGAGCAAGATCGCGAGCGAGCTGGTCGTCCACAACTACTTCGACCTGTACGGGCAGCCGTTCACGATCCTGCGTTATGGCATCCCGTTTGGTCCCCGGATGCGTGACGAGCTGGTCATCGCCCGGTTCGTGCAGGCCGCGCTCGCGGGAGAGGCGATCACGATTCACGGCGACGGGAACCAGTTCCGCAACTACGTGTACGTGGAGGATCTTGCCGACGCGCACGTGCTCGCGCTCGGCGAGGCCGGGGAGAACCAGGTCTTCAACCTCGAGGGTCCGGAGCCCGTGAGCCTTCGCCAGATCGTGGATGCGATCCGCGACATCGTTGCTCCCGACCTCGTGGTCGAGTACCTGCCGGCCCGAACCGGCGACTACAAGGGCAAGGTGGTGTCGGCCGAGAAGGTCGCGCGGGTGCTCGGCTGGGTGGCGAGCACACCGTTCGTCGAGGGGCTGCGCCGCTACATCGACTGGCGGTCGGCACCCTCGAGTGGACCGCGGCGTCAGGGGACGGGCGATCCTCGCCGATGAGCGCGCCGGGGACGGCTGACGATTCCCGTCGCCGCCCGACCGGCGCGCGCACACCGGTGGGGACTGCAGCCTTGGCCGTCGCGTCGGGGACGGTGGTGGCGTCGGCGCTGCACCTGGTGCCCAGCGTCGTCTCCCTCGGGCAGTGGTCGGCACTGCGCGTGCTCCCCGGGCGCTGGTGCCGCTGGCGCGGGCCGGCGCGGTCGCGCGTGGCGCTCACGTTCGACGACGGGCCGGATCCGCATTGGACGCCGCGTGTGCTCGATCGGCTCGACGAGCTCGGCCTGGCGGCAACGTTCTTCTGTCTCGGAGAGCGGGTCCGAGCGCATCCCGGGGTCGTCGGCGAGATCCGGCGGCGAGGTCACGCCGTGGGTGTGCACGGCGATCGCCACCTCCACCACTTCGCGCACTCGCCCGGGTGGGTGCGCCGCGACGTCGAGCGTGCGTGTGCTGCGCTCGAGGCCGAGGGGGTGCCGCCGCGATGGCTCAGGCCGCCCTACGGGCAGGTCACCGCGGGGACGATGTGGGCGGCGCGCCGGTTGGGGCTCGAGCTGGTGCTGTGGTCGGCGTGGGGCCGGGAGTGGGCGAGCACCGATTCCCAACGAGTGGCCGGGCGCGTGATCGACGGCCTCGACGAAGGTGCGATCGTGCTCCTGCACGATTCCGATACCTGCTCGCCCCCGGGCACCGTGGACCGGGTGCTGGACGCGCTGGCTCCGATCGCCGCCGAGATGCGTGCCCGAGGCCTCGCCGCGGTGACGCTCGACGACCTCGTGGGCCAGCCGTGACCGCGCCGCGGGTGCTGCTGCTGTCGGGTCGGTTCGGCAAGGGTCACGATGTGGTGGCCGAGGCGTGTGCCGCCGCGCTCGCGCCGTATGGCGTGGAGACCAAGATCCTCGACGCGATCGAGCTGCTCGGGGGCCCGGGCTCGGCGATGGGTGACCGGGTGTTCAAGACAGTCCTCGGCATCCCGGCCGTGTACGACGCGTTCCACTTCTCGTCGTTGCGCGGTGGGGGAACGCTGGCCCGCACCCTGGACGCGGCGTCGCTGCGATTCGCGTGGCCCCGCCTGGAGGCGGAGGTCGACGCCTTCCCTCCCGACCTCGTCATCTCCGTGTTCGCCACGGGGGCCGGCGCCGCGGCGCGCCTGCGCGCGGCGCGGCCGTCGCTCCGCACCGTGGTGGTGTGCACCGACTCGTTCGCGCACAGCTTGTGGGTCCACGACGAGACGGACCTCTTCCTCGTGACCTCGCGGATGGCGGCGGCCTCCGTGCGGATGCACCGGCCGCGGGCGCGGGTCGAGATCATCGGTGCACCGGTTCGCCCGGAGTTCTACGCGGCCCCCGATCGTGGGGCTGCTCGGGAGCAGCTGGGCATCCCGGGTGACGCCGAGTGCGCGTTGCTGATGACGGGGGCGTGGGGCGTGGGCCCGCTGGCCGAGACCGCCGAAGCCCTGGCCGCGGCGGGGCTCTGGGTGCTGGCGGTGGCGGGCACGAACGAGCGCACCCGATCCCGGCTCGAGGCGCTCGCGGCGGTCCAGCCTCGGGTCATCCCGTTCGGCTTCACCGACCGGGTCCCCGAGCTGATGGCCGCGTGCGACGTGGTGGTGAGCAGCTCGGGCGACACGTGCAGCGAGGCCCGGGTCGTCCGGAGGGGGATCGTGCTCCTCGATGTCGTCCCCGGTCACGGGCGGGAGAACGTGATGCACGAGCTCGAGGTGGGCAACTCCGCCGTGAGCACACCCGATCCCGCCGCGGTCGTGGCCTCGGTGCAAGCCTTCCTCGACGACAGCGATCGGGTAGCGCCCGACGTGCCGAGCCTGGGCGAGTGGCAGCAGCAGTTTCGGGATGCGCTCTTAGGCATCGGCTTCGCCGCCGGCTAGCTCGCTCGAGCCCAGCTGGGCGCGTTGGCGAGCAAGTGGTCTGCGGGTGC
>CAZCYE010000050.1:0-11850 GCA_964502775.1 uncultured Bifidobacteriaceae bacterium
CGGCGCCGCACCCAGGTGTTTCAAGGACCACGGCCGGTCTGCCGAAATACAGCCCATGACCCAGACGACGTCGCGAACCCGGCCGCCCGAGTCGTGGTACCCGGACCCCGCCGGCCGCCACGACTTCCGGTTCTGGTCGGGTGAGGCCTGGACCGAGTTCGTGGTCGACGGTCCGTTGCGCGCTCCCTCCATCGACCCGGTGGGCGACGACCCCGGCACGAACGGTCCCGGCACGAACGACCCCGGCACGGGCGTCCCCGAGCCCGCGGCCGTGACCACGGCAGCGACCACCACGGCGACCGAGACGGGAAGCGACGATCCCCACGCCGGTCTCGTGCGCACGGGCCAAGCCTCGTGGGGCCCGCCGCCCACGAGCACCCACGACATCCACGACGCGGACGCGACAGGCCCCGCGGCCGATGGCAAGCGCGATGGCAAGCGCGATGACAAGGACGATGCTCGGAACCCCGGCCGCCAGATGAACGGCCGGACGAGGTGGCGCGTGAAGTGGGTGGCGGTCGCGGTCGCGGCGGCGGTCGCCATCGTGGGCGGTGTCGTCGTCGGGCTCGGATCGGGCGCGAGCGGCGTGACGGTCGAGACGCTGGGCGCCCGTCTCGAGCGATCGGACCTCGGCTGCGAGTCGTTGACGCTCCGAAGCCTGGATACGGGCACGTGCGTGGTGGAGTCGGAACCGGCCACGATCGACACCTACAGCAGCGAGGCCGCGCTCGCCTCGTCCCGAGCCCAGGCGGAGAACCGGCTCTGCGAGCTCGCGATCGCGGGCACGCCGGTACGGTCGGTGGGCGTCGCCGACGAGCGCGAGCGATGGACGATCGAGCTCACCAGCGAGGCGGTCGCCCGCAAGGTCTCGGGCGCGCTCGGCGGCAAGGTCTGGAGCATCAACAGCACCAACGCGTGTTGAGCGCGCGGCCCGGGGCCCGCGCCCCGGCCGGATGTCCCCTCAGGCGTCGCCGATCGCGAAGAAGAGTCGCGCCTCGCACGTGACCGCGCCGTCGACCGCGGCGGTCGCCGCACCCCAGCCACCCCGAGCGCTGAGGCGCTCCAGGGTCACGGTCATCACCAGCTCGTCGCCGGGGCGGACCACGCGTCGCCAGCGCACCTTCTCCACACCCCCGAAGAGCAGCAGCTTGTCGGCGTAGCGGGCGTCGGCCAGCACGGCGATGCAGCCCGTCTGGGCCAGCGCCTCGAGCTGGATCACGCCCGGGAACACCGGATTGCCCGGGAAGTGGCCGGCGAGGAAGTCCTCGTCCCCCCGCACCCGGTACCGGGCGGTGATCGAGACGCCGGGGTCCACGGTGTCGACCGCGTCCACGAACCGGAACGGGGGCCGGTGCGGGAGCAGGCCGACCAGCTCGGCCGAGCGCGCCGGAAGCAACGATTGCATGAGGATGCCGACCGTACCGGCCCGGAGTGGCGAGCGCCCGCGAGCCGGGTATCCCGGCGAGCAGCGAGATGCGACCAGGAAGCCGGAGCGGCGCGGTGCCGGGCCGCGGGAGACCCCAGGGAGGCCCCATTCGCCGGCGTGTAACCCGGCGGTCCCGGGCACGGTCGGAAACCCTGTACCCGCTCCGGGCGGACGGAGCGGAGCGCTCGAGCTTCGCAGAAGGCATCCAAGTATCCATGGCTCTCGCCGTCATCTTCCCCGGCCAGGGGACCCAGCAGCCGGGCATGGGCGCGCCCTGGGCCGACCACCCGGCCTGGCGCGTGGTGAAGGCCGCCGAGCGCGACACCGGCGAGCCCCTCGCCGAGCTGATCCTGGACGCCCCGGCCGAGCGGCTCGCCCCCACGCGGGAAGCCCAGCTCGCCGTGCTCGTCACCTCGCTCGTCGCCTGGGAGGCCATTCGCGACCATCTGGACCCGCCGGTGGCCTTCGCGGGGCACTCCCTCGGACAGGTCACCGCGCTGATCGCTTCGGGGGCACTCCCACTCGGTGCCGGGGTGCGCTTCGCAGCCCGGCGCGCCGAGCTGACCCAGGAGGCCGCCGACACCCACCCGGGGCGGATGGCCGCGCTGCTCGGCGCGACGCTCGAGCAGGCCGAGGACGCCTGCACCGCAGCCCCCGACGCGTGCTGGGTGGCCAACGACAACGCGCCCGGCCAGATCGTGCTCGCGGGCACGCCCACCGGCCTCGACGCGGCAAGCGAACGGGCGCGGGAGCTCGGCGTGAAGCGCGTGACGCCGCTCAACGTGGGTGGTGCGTTCCACACCCCGCTCATGCGCAGCGCCGCCGACGCGCTCGCCGCCGAGCTCGCCGGGGTCACGTTCAGCCGCCCGACGGCTCCGCTGGTGTCCAACCTCGACGCCCGCGCCTACGACGACACCGACGGATGGGTCACGCGCTCGGCCGAGCACGTCGCCGTCCCGGTGCAGTGGCGCGCCTCGATGCTCACGCTGGCCGAGCTGGGCGCCGATTCGCTCCTCGAGGTGGGACACGGCAGCATGCTCGCCGGCCTCGCCAAGCGGACGGTGCCCGAGCTCTCTGTCCGCAACATTGCATCCCCCGCTGACGCGGCCAACCTCCTGGAAGGGGTCCACTGATGGGCGCGCTGCTTGACCACGGCGAAGGACTGCTCGTTCCCGAGCGTGTCGTGGTGGCACCGCGGGTCGGCGTGTTCCGGCCCGTCGACCTCCCCCCGGACAACGAGGTGGCGGTAGGCCAGACGATCGGCATGGTCGACAGCCCCGGGGCGTCGACGCCCATCGCGAGCCCCTTCTGCGGCCGGCTCGTCGGGATCCTCGCCCATCCGGGCGAGCGGCTCCGCGAGGGGCAGCCCGTGGCCTGGTTGCGGGTCCACTGAACCCCGCACCCACGATGCCGCACCGGAACGAAGACCGGAACGAAGTTCGAGCTCCGGAAGACGTTCGATACCGGGAGGACGATCGATGAGGGCGTGCATCGCGGGGTGGGGCGTGGCCCTCCCCGAGCATCGCCTCACCAACGCCCAGCTCGAGCAGCGGGTGGCGACGAGCGACAAGTGGATCGTGGAGCGCACCGGCATCCGTGAGCGTCGTGTGGTGCGCGAGGGTGAGAGCACCGCCACGCTCGCCATCGAGGCCGGCGCCAACGCGATCAAGCAGGCCGGCCTCACCCCCGAGGACATCGACCTGCTCGTCGTGGCCACCGCCACGCCCGAGCAGTTCCTGCCCCACACCGGCGCCTTCGTGGCCGACGGCTTGGGTGTGCACTGCGGATCGTTCGACCTCGGGGCCGGGTGCGCCGGCTTCGTCTACGAGCTCGTGACCACCGGGGCGCTCATCGCGACGGGGGCG
Source organism: uncultured Bifidobacteriaceae bacterium (assembly GCA_964502775.1). Classification (GTDB taxonomy): domain Bacteria; phylum Actinomycetota; class Acidimicrobiia; order IMCC26256; family PALSA-555; genus CAZCYE01. The sequence goes on from CAZCYE010000050.1 coordinate 3,292, forward strand.
GTCGGGCGAGTGCTGGCCATCGGCGCCGAGACGCTCTCACGCGTCGTGGATCCCGACGATCGCGAGACCTGCGTGCTGTTCGGCGACGGGGCCGGGGCGGTGGTGCTCGAGCCCTCCCCTGACGACGGCCCCGGCATCATCGCCTTCGACCTCGGCTCCGACGGCTCGGGGACGGGCCTCCTCGGCGTCCCCGGCGGGGGCAGCCGCATCCCGTCGTCACACGAGTCGGTGGACGCGGGCCTGCACTACATCACGATGCAAGGCCGAGAGGTGTTCCGCCGGGCCGTGAGGGTCGTGATCGACTCGTGCAACGCCGCCCTCGAGCGGGCGGGCGTGGGCGCGTCCGACATCGACTGGTTCATCCCCCACCAGGCCAACCTCCGCATCATCGAGGCCTGCGCGCAGCGCCTCGGCATCCCCGTCGAGCGCACCTTCACCAACATCGAGCGGTTCGGGAACACCTCGGCCGCCTCGATCCCCATCGCGCTGGCGGAAGCCGCCGACGCGGGGTTGCTGCACGACGGCGACCTCGTGCTGTTGAGCGGCTTCGGCGCCGGCATGACGTGGGGCAGCGTGGTGCTGCGCTGGGGTCGGGCCCCGTGAGCGAGCGTCCGCGAGCCGGGTACCCCGGCGCGAAGCGCCAGGAACGGGAAACATGAGCGAGCGTCCGCGAGCCGGGTACCCCGGCGAGCAGCGAGCGGGGGCTGAGCGCCCCGGCGCGAAGCGCCAGGAGCGGAAGAGGTGACCTCGCGCGTCGCGTTGGTGACCGGCGCGTCCCGGGGCATCGGGCACGCCATCGCGCTCGCGCTGGCGGCGCAGGGCCACCGCGTTGCCTGCTGCTCCCGGAGCGACGCGGTCAAGGAGACCCACCGCGAGCTCGAGGCCGCCGGCCACGAGGCAATGGCCGTGGTCACCGACGTGAGCGACTCGGCCGCCGTGAACTCCGCCTTCGACGAGATCGAGGCGCAGCTGGGCCCGGTGGAGATCCTGGTGAACAGCGCCGGCGTCACCGCCGACGGGCTCGTGGTCCGCATGAGCGACGAGCAGTGGGGTCACGTGTTGCGGACCAACCTCGATGGCGCGTTCCACACGACGCGGCGGGCCAGCGCCAAGATGATGCGGGCCCGCTGGGGCCGGATCGTCAACATCTCGTCAGTGAGCGGCCAGGCCGGCGCACCCGGTCAGGCCAACTACTCGGCCTCCAAGGCCGGGCTGCTCGGCCTGACCCGGGCAGTCGCCCGAGAGCTGGCTCCCCGGGGCATCACCTGTAACGTCGTGGCCCCCGGGCCTATCGTGACCGCCATGACCGATGCGCTCCCCGACGAGTGGCGCGCGACCATGGAGGCGGCGACGCCCCTCGGGCGCTTCGGCACTCCCGAGGAGGTGGCGTGCGTGGTGGCATTCCTGTGCTCCGACGCAGCCGGTTACGTGACCGGCGCGCTGGTACCGGTGGACGGTGGCCTGGGTATGGGCCACTGAGGACTGATCCCGACGACGACACTGACGACGACACAAGGAGACCGACCCAATGGAGCGTGACGAAGCCCTCGCCGCACTGCGCGAGGTGGCTGTCGAGGTCTTGAGCGTGGAGCCCGACGCCGTGAAGGACGAGGCGCGCTTCAAGGAGGATCTGGACGCGGACAGCCTCGACCTGGTTGAGCTCGTGATGGGCCTCGAGGAGCGGTTCGACGTGTCGATCCCCGAAGAGGACCTCGAGGACGTCACCACCGTGGGCAAGGCTGTCGACCTCGTGATCGCCAAGGTGGCCGCCCAAGCATGAGCGAGCGGGAAGCATGAGCGAGGAGCTCCTCGACCACCGGGGCCGACCCCGGGTGGCCGTGACCGGCATCGGCGTGAAGGCGCCCGGGGGTACCGACCTCGAGTCGTTCTGGTCGACCGTGCGCGCCGGGCGCTCGGTTGCCGGGCCGCTCCAGGTGATCGACGCCACCAACCTGCCGGTGAAGATCGCCTGCGAGGTCCTCGACTTCGACCCGCTCCCGTACTTCGGGCCCAAGGACGTGCGGCGCCAGGACCGGGTGGCCCAACTCGGGTTCGCCGCGGCATCCGACGCGCTCGACGACGCCGGCGACCTGGGTGCCGATCCCGACCGTTGCGCGGTGATCGCCGCGACGGGGATCGGCGGGCTGAGCACCCTCGAGGAGAACTGTCAGCGCTACTACGACGGGGGCCCCTCGCGCGTTAGCCCGTTCTTCGTGCCGATGATGATGCCCAATGCCACCGCGGGTGTGATCTCCATGCGGTTCGGCTGGACCGGACCGTCCCTGTGCATCGCCACCGCGTGCGCGGCCGGCACCAACGCGATCGGCGAGGGCGTGCGCCTGCTGCGCGACGGCACGTCGGACGCGGTGCTCGCCGGGGGGACCGAGTTCCCCCTCACCCCCATCACCATTGCCGCGTTCTGGCGCATGGGGGCACTCAGCAAGAGCGAGGATCCCGAGCATGCGTCACGTCCCTTCGACGCGAACCGGGATGGCTTCGTGATCGCCGAGGGAGCCGCGTTCTTCGTGCTCGAACGGCTCGATCGGGCCCGGGCCCGGGGCACGCACGTGTACGGCGAGATCGCCGGCTACGGGCGGAACTCCGACGCGTACCACATCACCGCCCCGTCACCCGGAGGCGCGGGCGCGGCCGCCTGCATGGAGCAGGCGATCGCCGACGCGGGGATCACATCGGCTGACATCGGGCATGTCAACGCGCACGGCACGTCCACCCCGCTCAACGACGCCGCCGAGGCCGAGGCCATCCGCAAGGTGTTCGGGGACAACCGGCCCCCGGTCACCTCGTCGAAGGGCGTGTTCGGCCACATGATCGCCGGCGCGGGAGCCACCGAGGCTGCCGTCGCCCTCATGTCGATCCGCGACGGCGTGGTCCCGCCGACAGCCAACCTGGAACGCGTGGGAGACGACATCGATCTCGACGTGGTTGCCGGTGCCGAGCGCCAGATCGGCTCGCACCCGGTGCTCTCGAACTCGTTCGGGTTCGGCGGGCACAACGCGACCCTCGTGATCGTTCCGAGCGCTTGACGACTCTCGGCGTCCCGATCACGGGCCGCCGCAGCGACGCGGCGAGCGCGACCCTGTCCCAGATCGAGGGGCGCACCGTCGTCGAGTTCCGGCTCGAGGGCGGCAAGCACGTCGGTGCGATCGGACCGGCCGAGGGCCACGTGTTGGAGCGTGCGGTCCACGTGGCGATCGACCTCGGGGTGCCCGTGGTGGGCACGATCGCGTCCTCGGGCGCCGACATCACCGAGGGCGTGGGGTCGCTGCACGCCTGGGGCCGAGTGGCCCGCGCCCTCTCCGACGCGTCGGGCGTGGTGCCCATCATCCTGGTCAACATCGGGCCCGCTGTGTCGGGGCCCGCGCTCGTACTCGGTCTCGCTGACGTGGTGGTCATGACCGCCGACGCGTTCGCGTACGTGAGCGGACCCGACACCGCACGCGCCTTCACGGGCATCGACATCGATCACCGCACCCTCGGTGGTGCCGCGGTGCACGAACGCCGCAGTGGGGTCGCCTCACTGGTGGTGCCCGACGAGGACGAGGCCCGTCTCGTGGTGGCCGATCTCCTCGACTACCTCCCCGCCAACCACCTCGAGGATCCGCCCCGTTGGGCGACGCCCGATCCCGTGGATCGGGACTGTCGCCACGCCGCGCTGGCCGTGCCGGCACGTGCCAACGCGTCGTACGACGTGCGGGGCGTCCTCGACGACATCGTCGACGCCGGCACGCTGCTCGAGCTCAGGCCCGAGCACGCACCCAACATCGTGACCGCGCTCGGCCGACTCGACGGCCGAGCAGTCGGCATCGTGGCCAACCAGCCCTGCCAGCGGGCGGGCACGATCGACATCGAAGCCTCCCAGAAGGCCGCCCGCTTCGTGCAGTGGTGCGACTGCTTCAACCTCCCGTTGCTCACGTTCGTGGACACTCCGGGGTTCGAGCCCGGCAAGGATCTCGAATGGCGCGGGATGATCCGCCACGGTGCTCAACTCGTGCACGCCTACGCGGCGGCCACGGTCCCGCGTCTGTGCGTGGTCATGCGCAAGGCGTACGGCGGGGCCTACATCGTGATGGACTCCAAGCGCCTGGGCAACGACTGGTGCGCGGCCTGGCCCACCGCCGAGATCGCGGTGATGGGTGCGCCGGGCGCGGTCCAGATCCTCTACGGGAGGCAGCTCGATCGCATCGACGACCCCGATCGGCGGACGGCCGAGCAACTCGCGCTCGAGGACGAATACGAGGCGCGCTTCTCCAACCCCCACGTGGCCGCCGAGCGCGGCTTCGTTGACGAGGTGATCGCGGCGGCCGACACTCGACGAGCGCTCGCGGCCGCTCTCGATCGCCATGTCACCAAGCAGGAGCCCCAACCCTCGCGGCGCCACACCAACACCCCGCTCTAGCCCGAGCCCGAGGAGGCCACGATGCTGCTCGAACACAAGCGCGTGCTGGTGACTGGCGTGCTCAACGACGCGTCGATCGCGTACACGGTGGCCAAGCGGGCCCAGGAGGAGGGTGCCGAGGTGGTGCTCAGCTCCTTCGGCCGGGTCATGAGCCTCACCGAGCGTGCGGCGCGGCGCCTCCCGACGCCTCCCGAGGTGATCGAGCTCGACGTTGCCGACGAGGACCACCTCAACACGCTTGCGTCCCGTCTCGGCGGCCGCCTCGACGGCGTGGTCCACGCCATCGCCTTCGCCCCCGAGTCGTGCCTCGGCGGGGGCTTCCTCGACGCACCGTGGGCCGACGTGTCGGTCGCGCTCCAGGTGTCGGCCTACTCGCTCAAGAGCCTCGCGGTCGCCGCGCTCCCGCTCATGGAGGACGGCGGCTCGATCGTGGGCCTCGACTTCGACAACAGCACCCAGGCCTGGCCCGTGTACGACTGGATGGGCGTGGCCAAGGCCGCGCTCGAATCGACGGCGCGTTACCTGGCCCGCGACCTCGGCGCCCAGGGGGTGCGCGTCAACCTCGTGGCCGCCGGTCCGCTGCGCACGGTGGCGGCCAAGAGCATTCCGGGGTTCGACCGGTTCGAAGAGGTGTGGGCCGCCCGCGCTCCGCTCGGGTGGGACGTGCGCGATCCCGGTCCGGTCGCGGCCGCGTGCGTGGCGCTGCTCTCGGACCTGTTCCCGGCGACCACCGGCGAGATGATCCACGTGGACGGCGGCTTCCATGCCGTCGGCGCGTGACCAACGCCACCCCGGTCGCTCGACGCGTCGTAGCAGTCTTCGGGTTCGCCGCGCTCGCCGGCGCGAGCTCGGTGAGCGGATCCGCAACGGCGACCTCCGCGAGACGTATCACGCGGCGTGGACCGTGTTCTCGAGCGGGTTGGAGGCCTACCTCGTGGGCTTGGCCATCCTGGCCGCGGTCGTGGGTGCGGGCGCGGCGCTGGTGACGATCGGGCGGGCGCGGCAGGCGGGGCGGGTGGGGCGACCAGCACCCGAGCCCAACGAGCGCCTCGGCGGCGTCAGGCGAGCTCGGTGAGCGCGGCCGTGACCTTGGGCACGGTGTCCTTGGGGCTCACCTTGTAGAAGGCGGCGGCGACCTTGCCCTGGGTGTCGATGACGAACGCCGAGCGGATGATGCCCATGAACATGCGACCGTAGAGCGTCTTCTTGCCCCACGTTCCCCACGCCGTGGCCACGGCGTGGTCCTCGTCGGCGAGCAGCGGGAACTTCAACCCGTACTTGTCGGCGAACCGCTTCTGCTTGTCGGGCGCGTCCGGGCTGATCCCGATCACCACCGCGTCGAGCGTGCGCATCAGCGGGAGCGCCTCCTGCAACTCGCACGACTGCGTAGTGCAACCGGGCGTGTTGGCCCGGGGGTAGAAGTAGACGACGACGCGCGTGCCCTTGAAGTCGGAGAGCTTGACCTTGTGGTTGTGCTGGTCGACCAGGGTGAACGCGGGGGCCTTGGCCCCGACCTTCAGCTGCGGCACTCCTGCTCCTGTCCTGATGAAGGATGCGAGACGGCGGTGACACCGGCGACGGCGGTAAAGCCGGTAGTCGAAGCATGCCGCAGGACAGCACCGGCGCGCCGACTCAACGGGTCACCCGCCAGCGATCCATCATCCCCTTGACGCCAGCGTGGGGTCGGCACCGCCCCTGGATCTGGAGATGGCCGCAGTGGCGACAGATGGGCCCCTCGGGCTCCGCCCGCTGGATGAAGTCGCGCCGGGGCCACTCCGGGCAGTTGGCGCAGCAGTGCCACGTGACGAACTCGAACGCGCGCCGCTTACGGTACGGGCCTCCCACGACGTCCCCCCCGGGCGCTCCCCCTGGCGCGCACCGACTCCAGGGTACAAAGCCCTCGCGTGCCGCGAAAGGCCCAATCGACCTGGTTCCCGGCCCTGGTTGCAGGCCCTGGCGACCGGCCTCGCGACCGGTAGACCGCGTCGGATGCGGCCCCGCGCGCCTCAGGCGAGCACGGCCTCACACACCAGGGTGCCCGCCGCGTCCACGAGGCCCAGCCAGCTCGGACCCCGGCCGTCCCAGACGTCGCCACCATCACGTGCCGCCACCTCGACGCCGCCGCTCCAGTCGCCGTGCCCGCCGATCACCACGATCGAGCCGATCCGGTGCGTCGAGCCCGTGGGACCTCGCCACATCAGCGAGTAGCTGGCGTCGGGCACCGCGTAGTCGACGCTCACCGCCAGCTGCGGAGGAGTGCTCCGGACCACGGTCACCCGGCCCACGGTGTACTCGCCGCCCCCGATCATCCGCGCCGTGTGCAGCTCGGGCGCCGCGACCGGCACGGAGCGTTCGGCGTCCCCGACCCCCACGACCACGACGCCGGCAGCGATGGCGATCGCGGCCGCGCTCGCCGCCGCCAACGCGACCGTTCGCCGTCCGGCCCATCCCCCGGCCCGCCGTCCATGCGTCATCGCCCGCTGCTCGGCGCCGAGCCGAGCCAGCGCTCGCGTTCCGAATCCGGGTGGCGGTTCCACCTCACCCGCCAGGCGCGCCAGATCGTCCCCGATCGCCGCCAGCTCCTGCACGTAGGCACGGCAGGGCGTGCACACGTCGAGGTGCGCGAGCATCTCGACGCGGTCGGCGCCGTCGAGCACGCCGAGCGCCAATTCGGGTGCGAGCTCGCGAGCCTCCACGCAGGCCGGTTCGCTCATGGCCGACCGACGTTCACGTTCATTCGGCGCGCTCCGGGATCGCAAGGAGCACGCGCAGCCGACCCAGCGCGGCGCGGATTCTCGTCTTGACCGTGCCCAGCGGAATCCCGTCCAGCTCGGCGATCTCGCGGGCACTCAAGCCGGCGATCCCCGAGAGCACCACTGCCCGGCGTTGCTCGGCGGGCAGCTCGGCCAACGCCGCGTGGAGCCGCGCCACCTCGTCGCCGAGCACGGCCGCGTCGTCGGGAGACAGGCCCCCGCCGGGGGGCACCAGCGCCACCAGCGCTTCGGGCTCCACGCTCGTCGGCCGGCGCACGCGCATCGCGTCGATCGCCAGGTTCCGAGTGATGGCGAGCACCCACGTGGTGACGCTCCCTTTGCGCGCATCGAACACGGCGGCGTGACGCCAAACCCGCAACAGCGCCTCCTGGGCGACCTCCTCGGCGATGGCGGCATCGGCGGTGATCGTGATCGCGAGCCCGTAGACGCGGCGCTGGTAGCGCTCGACGAAGGCGACCGCGGCCTGGGCATCGCCCGCCGCCATGCCCTCGAGGAGCGCGTCGTCGGGAACGGACCACATCAGGGATACGGGCGGTCGGACCGTGCGGATGGCACGAGGCACCGTACCGCCGAGCCTGTGGACTCATCCGGGCACCGACGCCGCCCGCCGGCAAGGCACATCCCCTTTCCCCGTTACATCGCCACCCCCGTCAGGCACCGCCACCCGTGCGCGCAATCCGATCGGGTGCCCGGCTCGTAGTCCCATGTACGTCGACCCCCCGTCGACCGAGCACCGGAACCGGCCGGTGTTGCCCTGGTCCCACGCTCGCGGCCCGGTTACCGTGAGCACCGCTGCACCACGAACACTGGAGCCCCACATGCACCGACCACTCGTCGCCCGAGTCGCCCTCGTGGCCACCGCAGGACTGCTCGTCTCCTCCGGGGTGGGAGCGGCGGTGGCCGCGGCCGCGCGCAAACCACCGGTCGACATCAGCGGCGAGGTGAACGAGCACGGCAAGAAGAAGGCCAAGGGCGGCGAGATCGACATCAAGGCCTCCGGCGAGCTCTACTTCTCGCCGACCTATGTGAAGGTGCCCAAGGGCGTCACCAGCGTCGAGGTCAACCTCACGGGAAAGGGCACCTCCCACACGTTCACCATCGACGGCACCGACGTGGACGTCGACCTCGATCCCGGTGACACGGCGACCGTCACCGTTCCCGTCGGCGACGGAAACCTCGTCTTCTACTGCCGAATCCACCGGAGCTTCGGGATGCAAGGCGCCTTCTTCCACAAGAAGGGCGTGACCACGTCGACGAGCGGCGGCTCCGGCAGCGACGACTCGGGCGGGTCGGGAGGCTCGGGCGGTTCCTCCGGGGACGACTCCGGGGGCGGCGGGATCGACTACGGCTACTGACGCCGCCGGCGGT
>CAZCYE010000051.1:0-11847 GCA_964502775.1 uncultured Bifidobacteriaceae bacterium
AGCGCATCGCGCCCGACGCGCTGGCAGTGTGCGTGGAGATCGAGGGCGATCCCGACGTGGTGGCCGCCGAGGGCGCCGAGCGCGCCCGCCTGCTCGCCGACCTCGGGGTGGCCGAGAGCGTGGTGCCCCGCCTCGCCCGGGCCGCGCTCGGCCTGCTGGGGCGCTCCACCTTCTTGACCACGGGCGACAAGGAGAGCCGGGCCTGGACGTTCCGGGCCGGCGCCGCCGCACCCGAGTGCGCGGGCGTGATCCACTCCGACCTCCAGCGTGGCTTCATCCGCGCCGAGGTGATCGACTGGCGTGAGCTGCTCGAGATCGGCTCCTGGGACGAGGCCAAGCGCCAGGGCAAGCTCCGGGTGGAGGGCAAGGACTATGTGGTGGTCGACGGCGACGTGCTCGAGATCCGCTTCAACGTGTGATCCATGTCCTGGCTGATCTGCGATACGAGGGTGCTCGCCGCGGCCGAGGTCGCGTCCGACCGTCGGGCCCGACGGCGCGGCCTGCTCGGACGCGACGACGTGGAGGGCGCGCTCGTGCTGCGCCCGTGCCGCCACGTGCACACCATGGGCATGCGGGTGCCCATCGACGTCGCCTTCTGTGGCTCGGACGGCACCGTGCTGCACGCCACCACGCTGCGGCCCTACCGGATGTCCCGCCCGGTGGCGCGCGCCGCGTTCTGCGTGGAAGCGGGCGCCGGCTCGCTCGAACGGTGGGGAGTGGGGCGCGGTGACCGCCTGGAGGTGGTCGCCGCCGACGAGGCCACGGCTCTGGGATGATCGCGTCCCAGCTCATCAGGTCGAGCCCGCCGGTACGGGGTGAGACACGCGTGAGACACAGGTGAGGCGTACGAGAGTGAGGTCGCATGGCTGAGGGATGGCTGGTGCTCGTCGCGACGCCGATCGGCAACCTGGGCGACCTGTCGCCGCGCGCCGTGGCCGCCCTCCACGACGCCGACGTGATCGCGGCCGAGGACACCCGCCGCACCCGGGCGCTCCTCACCCATGCGGGGGTGACGGCGCCCCGACGACTCGTCGCCCTCCACGAGCACAACGAGCGCCAGCGCGCGGCCGAGCTGGTCGACGAGATCCGCCGCGGCGCGCATGTGGCCTACGTGACCGACTCGGGCATGCCGAGCATCTCCGACCCGGGCGCGCGTCTGGTGCACGTGGTGGCCGAGGAGGGCCTCGCGGTGCGGGTGGTGCCCGGGCCGAGCGCCGTGCTCGCCGCGCTCGTGCTGTCGGGACTCGCCACCGACCGGTTCGTGTTCGAGGGGTTCCTTCCCCGCAAGGGGCCCGAGCGGCGCCGTCGCCTCGCCGAGCTCGCATCCGAGACGCGCACCGCGGTGCTCTTCGAGGCGCCGCACCGGCTCGTCGACACGGTCACCGCGGTGGCCGAGGTGTGCGGGGCCGACCGGCGGGTGGCGATCGCGCGCGAGATGACGAAGGTGCACGAGGACGTCTTCCGGGGCACGCTGGCCGAAGCGCTCGCGCACGTGCGGGCGCATGAGCCCCGCGGCGAGTACTCGCTGGTGCTGGGTGGCACAACCAACACCGCGGAACCGCCGAGCGACGACGAGGTGGCGGTGGCGGCCGAGGCGGCCGTGGGGACCGGGGCCACGGCCAAGGATGCGGCCGCGGACCTGGCCGCGCGCCTCGGCATCTCGAAGCGGAGGGCCTACGAGGCGGTGGTGGCCGCCCGGCGCCGGGGCTGACGTGCACCACCGCGCATCTCTGAGTCGCCGCTGACGCGCGCGGCGCCATTCGTGAGCGGCCGTGAGGAGACCCGCGCCTAGCCTGGCAGCGGATGTCCACGCCCTTCTACGTCACGACGCCGATCTACTACCCCAACGACGTGCCCCACATCGGGCACGCGTACACGTCGGTGGCCGCCGACGCGCTCGCCCGCTGGCGGCGACTCTGGGGGGACGACGTGGTGTTCGTCACCGGCACCGACGAGCACGGGCTCAAGATCCAGCGGGCGGCCGAGGCCCAGGGGATCACCCCCCAGGAGCTCGTTGACCGCACGAGCGCCGCGTTCCGTGAGCTCACTCCGCTGCTGGAGCTGACCAACACCGACTTCATCCGCACCACCGAGCCACGCCACCATGTGGCGGTCGGCCAGTTCCTCCAGCAGATCTACGACAACGGCTACATCGAGCTCGGCGCCTACGAGGGCATCTACTGCGTGGCCTGCGAGGCGTACTACACCGAGGACGAGCTCACCGACGGCAAGTGCCCGATCCATCACCGTCCGGTGGAGCGGGTCGCCGAGGAGAATTACTTCTTCAAGCTGTCGGCATTCGAGGACCGGCTCCTCGAGCACTACGACGCCAATCCCGACGCGGTGCGTCCCGGGACGCGCCGCAACGAGGTGATCGGCTTCATCAAAGGGGGTCTCCGTGACTTCTCGATGAGCCGTACGTCGATCTCGTGGGGCGTCCCGCTGCCGTGGGACCCGCGTCATGTGGCCTACGTGTGGGCCGATGCGCTGTTCAACTACTGCACCGCGATCGGCTACGGCACCGAACCGGAGCGCTTCGCGCGCTACTGGCCGGTTGACTACCACTTGATCGGCAAGGACATCCTGCGCTTCCACGCCGTGTTCTGGCCCGCGATGCTCATGGCCGCCGATCTCGCGCCCCCCAAGTGCGTCTTCGCCCACGGCTTCCTGCTCGTGGCGGGCGAGAAGATGAGCAAGACCGCGCTCAACCAAATCGCGCCGGGGGACCTGGTGGCCGAGTTCGGTGCCGACGGCTTCCGCTACCACTTCCTCGCCGACCAGCGCTTCGGCCCCGACGGCGATATCAGCTACGAGGCGATGGTGGCGCGCTACAACGCGGATCTCGCCAACAACTTCGGCAACCTCGCCAGCCGAGTGCTCACGATGACGGCCCGCTACTGCGACGGCGTGGCGCCGGCCGCGCGTGCCGGCGGCCTCGAGGATGCGGTCAACCAGGTGCTGCCGGCCATGAGCCGCGCGTGGGACCAGCTCGACTTCGCGGCCGCGTTCGGTGCGGTATGGGGGCTCGTGCGCGACACCAACGCCTACATCGAAGCCCGCGAGCCCTGGAAGCTCGACAAGGCCGGCGATCGGGACGGCGCCGCCGCCGTGCTCGGTGACTGCCTCGAGGCGCTGCGAGTGATCGCGCTGCTCGCGTCGCCCGTGATCCCCCAGGCCTCGGCCGAGCTGTGGCGCCGCCTCGGGCTCCCGGGGTCACCCGTCGACGAGCGCCTCCCCGACGCGGCGGTGTGGGGCCGAGGACCAGCCGGCACCACGATCGAAGTGGGACCGCCACTATTTCCACGTCTCGAAGCACGACAGTGAGCGGTGGCGGTGCCCCGCAGGCGGCGAGTTCGTCGAAGACGCTGTCTGAAGCCGCCGCGGGGCATCCGCCGGAGCTACCGGTCTGGATTGATACCCACTGCCACCTCCAGTGGGCGACCGGCGGGGCGGAGGCGGCCATCGAGCGGGCGCGCGCCGCGGGAGTCATCGGCATGGTCTGCGTGGGCACCGACGCCACCTCGTCCCGCGAGGCTGTCGCGCTCGCGGGCCGCTTCCCCGACGTGCGGGCCACGGTGGGGCTCCATCCCCACGAGGCGTCGCGCCTGGCCGAGGAGTGGGACGAGCTCTGCGAGCTGGTCACCGCGCCCGGCGTCGTGGGCGTCGGCGAGACCGGCTTCGACCTCCACTACACCCACTCGCCGGTCGAGGCCCAGGCCGAGTCGTTCCGGCGCCACGTGCGCCTGGCCGAGCAGGCGGGTCACACGCTCGTGATCCACGCCCGCGACGCCTGGGACGAGGTCTTCGGTGTGCTCGCCGACGAGGGCTCGCCCGAGCGCGTGGTGCTCCACTGCTTCACCGGGGGCCCGGCCGAAGCGGCGCGGGCACTCGGCGGGGGCGCGTCGATCTCGTTCAGCGGGATCGTTTCGTTCGCCAACGCCCACGACGTACGCGCCGCGGCCGTGACCGTCCCCCCCGATCGGCTTCTCGTGGAGACCGATGCCCCCTACCTGGCGCCGGTGCCGCACCGCGGCCGCGAGAACGAGCCCGCGTGGGTGCCGGTGGTCGGGGGGGCCCTGGCCGGCGCGCTCGGCCTCCCGGTCGCGGAGGTGGCGGCGGCCACCACGGCCAATGCCCGGCGCCTCTTCGGGTTCCCGCTAACGCCTTGACCAGCACATTCGGGGGCGGTGCGCCGCCACCGCCCCCGTTGCGGCAGAATGGGCGACTTCGCTAGGTTGCCGCGGGCGAAGCCGTGCCCTTGCCGGTTCCCCGCTCCCTGGAGGCCGATCCCATCGACGAGCCCGACCCAATGACCCGTGGGGGTCACCGGCACCTGCTGCGACGCGGCCGGCCGTCGAGCGCCCATGCGGACGCCGTGCGGCCGTCCCCGGCCCGGGCGGAGCCGCACGACGAGACCACGTGGCTGCCGCTGCCCGACGTCGATGCCCTGCCCACGATCGACGACCTCCTGGCTCCCGATGCCGCGGCGGCGCCCGCCCCGGTGCGCGAGGCGCCCGTCGTCCAGCCCTCACCGGCTCGGGCGGAGCCGCACGACGAGACCACGTGGCTACCGCTTCCCGCGATCGACGACCTGCCCGAGATCAACGAGCTGGCCGAAGGCGCGACTCCCCGGCGAAGGCGACGGCGCCTGCACCTCGTACTCCCCGGGCGTCGACCCCTTGCCGTTGCCGTCAGCGTCACGCTGCTCGCCGGCGCCGTGTACGCGGCGGCACTCGAGCTCGACACCGATGTGGACGTGCGGGTTCGGGCGGATGGGGCCGTCATCGAGGCCGAGAGCAGCGCGACCGATGTCGCCGCCCTGCTCAGCGAGCACAACGTGGCCCTTGGCCCGGACGACGTGGTCGTTCCCAACGTGGCCACACCACTCGAGAACGACATGAGGGTCACGGTGTATCGGGCCTTCCCCGTGTCGGTCGACCTCGACGGCGAGGTCACCACCCACAACACGACGCTGCGACGCCCCCGCGACTTCATCGCACAGTTGGCGATAGAAGAGGACGTGGCGATGCGCGATGCCCCCGACCGACTGCGCTCGGGGGCGAGCGTGCTGTTGCGCACTCGCAAGTTGGGAACCCTGAACGTCGACGGCCAGTCGATCAACTACCACCGCCCGGTGCTCACTGTGGGCGAGCTGCTCGACGACTATGAAGTGGTGCTCGGTCCCCAGGACATGACCGATCCCGGTGTCAACGAGGTGATCCCGGAGTCCAACGCGTTCGTGACCGTGACCCGGGTCGCCACCGAGACCGACGTGGCGATCGAGCCGTACACGCGGCCCGACGAGCGCCGGGCTGATGCCAACCTCGCGATTGGCGAGACCCGCGTTGTGGAAGGTGAGCCGGGTACCCAGACCGTCACGTACCAGATCATCCGCCACGACGATCGCGAGTTCGAGCGGATCCCGATCTCGAAGGTGCCGATCGATGAGGCAAGTCCGACGATCACGTTCTACGGCACGAAGGCCAACCCGCTGTGGGACAAGATGGCCCAGTGCGAGACCGGTGGGCGCTGGGACGCTCCTGGGCCCACCTACCAGGGCGGCCTCGGGATCTACTACGTCAACTGGAACCACTACGGGGGCCGCCAGTTCGCTCCGACGGCCGGGCGGGCGACACGCGAGGAGCAGATCATCGTGGCCGAGCGGATCAGGCGGGAGCACGGGTGGCATGCCTGGGGCTGCGCGGAAGCAATCGGTCTCTGAGCGTCGACACCGTTTCTCGCGCCGCCGCTTTCCTACGCTCGTGCTGACACGCGCTGACGTCCACGCGCTGATCCGCGAGCACGGGTTACGGCCGAGCAAGGCGCTCGGCCAGAGCTTCCTCGCGGATCCCAACACCGCGCGACGCATCGTGCGGCTGGCCGGAGTCGGCTCGGGGGATCGGGTGCTCGAGATCGGGCCGGGGATCGGCTCGCTCACCCTTGCGCTCGCCGCCGCCGGTGCCGAGGTGCTGGCCCTCGAGCTCGACCGCCGCCTCGTACCGGTGCTGCGCGACGTGGTGCGGGGCACCTCGGGAGTGACGGTGGAGGAGGCCGACGCCCTGGGCTACGACTACGCCCGCCTCGGTGTGGGCCCGCCGACCGAGGAGCCGTGGGTGTGCGTGTCGAACCTGCCCTACCGGGTGGCGGCACCGTTGGTGGCGACGCTGCTGCACGACGCGCCGCAGGTGACCCGGATCGTCGTGATGGTCCAGCGGGAGGTCGGCAAACGGCTCGTGGCCGCGCCCGGGACCCGGGCCTCCGGCGGGATCTCGGTGGTGGTCGCGTACTTCGCCGAGGCGCGCGTGGTGGCGTCGGTGCCGGCCACGGTGTTCGTCCCCAAGCCGAAGGTGGAATCGGTGGTCGTCGAGCTGGTACGGCGCCCGCAGCCTGCCGTCGAGGTGCCCGAACCGGAGGCGATGTTCGCGCTCGTGCGCGCCGGGTTCGGCCAGCGGCGCAAGATGCTGCGCCGTAGCCTGCGGGCGAGCCTGGGCGAGCGCACCGAGGCCGTGCTGGGCGCCGCGGGGATCCCGCCCACCACGCGCGCCGAGCGCCTCGTGCTCGACGACTGGGCTCGCCTCGCCCGGGCGGCCGCGTGAACGAGCTCACCCGGGCCGGGCGGCTGCGGCGTGTGCGGGCCACCGCGTACCCCAAGCTCACGCTGTCGCTGTCGGTGCTCTCGTTGCGCGATGACGGGTACCACGAGTTGGAGGCGCTGGCCACGTCGATCAGCGATCCCCACGACGTGTTGGAGGTGGAGGCGGTGCCGCACCCCGGCGGGCTCACGTTCGCGATCGCGGGAGAGGTGGAGCACGTGCCCCCCGGCACCGACAACCTCGCCGCACGCGCCACCGAGGACCTGCTCATCGAGGCGGGTCGTTCCGGTCACGGTGTGACCATGACGCTGCGCAAGAAGATCGCGGCCGGCGCCGGTCTCGGCGGCGGATCGGCCGACGCGGCCGGCGCGCTGGTCGCGGTGCGCCGCCTCCTCGACATCGACCTCGACGACGACGAGCTGTCCCGCATCGGTGCCGGCCTCGGCTCCGACGTCCCGTTCTGCCTCGCGGGTGGCGCGGCGTGGATGCGAGGCCGCGGTGAGGTGCTCGAGCCGGTCACGTTGGGCGCGGTCTCGTTCCTCGTTGCGATCCCGCCGTTCCGGCTGTCTACGTCCGCCGTGTACCAGGCATGGGACGACCTCGGCAGGCGACGCGCCGCGCGGCGGCTGCAGGCGCCCAGTGGCGTCGCGCATCTCCTCGATTCGCTGGGCAACGACCTCGAGCGTGCTGCCGAAGTGGTGGAACCCCAGCTGCGCGCCTTCCGTGAGGCGCTCGAGCAGGCCGCGGGCGCGCCGGCGCTACTCGCGGGGAGCGGCTCGGCGTACGTGGTGCCGATCGAAC
This sequence comes from uncultured Bifidobacteriaceae bacterium, assembly GCA_964502775.1. GTDB lineage: Bacteria > Actinomycetota > Acidimicrobiia > IMCC26256 > PALSA-555 > CAZCYE01. The sequence goes on from CAZCYE010000051.1 coordinate 7,395, forward strand.
CCGTCTCGACCCGCGCGCTGGCGGGTATGGCCCGTCGGGTGGGTCGGGCGTTGCGGGTGCCGGTGGTGGGCGCGGGCCTCACCACCCAGGGTGTCCGGCTCAGCGCCTGAGCGAGGGGGCAAGCGGCCCGGCCGCGCCGCCGCCGAGAGCGGAGAGCTGAGTCAGCGTCCCTGCTGTCGGCGCTGCCAACGGGTCTTCTTCAAGAGCTTCTTGTGCTTCTTCTTCCGCATGCGCTTACGGCGCTTCTTGATCAGCGAACCCATGGCAGAGCGGCACGGTAGTCGTACCCGCGCGTGGTGTCATATCGGGCGCCGAGCCCGTACTCGCTGCGGGTGTGCCAACGCGGCGCGGTCCGTGGCCGGTCGGGGGCTAGGGTCGATCCGAGACGGTCGGGGGTGGTGTAACGGCAGCACGGGGTCCTTTGGAGTCCCAAGTCGAGGTTCGAAACCTCGCCCCCGAGCGACGGTGACGCCACCCCGACGACGACCGAGCCGACGAAAACCCAGGCGATGACGAGCCAGGTGACGACGAGGAGGTGAGCGCCATGGCCTACCGACCACTCTCGGCCATCGTGCTCGCCGCGGGCGAAGGCACCCGGATGCGGTCACCGGAGCCGAAGGTGCTGCACCCGCTGTGTGGCCGCCCGATGGTGCTGCACGTGCTCGACCGGCTGGTGGAGCTTCCCTTGGCGCGGGTGGTGGTGGTCGTGGGCCACGGCGCCGAGCCGGTGGCCAAGACGGTCCAGGAGCAGCTCGTCACCGAGATCCCGGTCGAGTTCGTGGAGCAGCGTGTGCCCCGCGGCACCGGTGACGCCACGAGCGTCGGGCTCACCGCGAGCGGGTTCGACCTCGACGGTGATGACGACGTGCTGGTGCTGAGCGGTGACACCCCGCTGCTCGAGGCCGAGACGCTGGCCGCGCTCGCCACCGAGCACCGTCTGGCCGACGCCGCCGCGACCCTGCTCGTGGCCGAGCTCGACGACCCCAGCGGCTACGGCCGGATCGTGCGCGACGACCGGGGCAACGTGGACCGCATCGTGGAGCACGGCGATGCCAACGAGGCCGAGGCCCAGATCCGCGAGGTCAACGCGTCCATCTACTGCTTCCGGCGCGGCCTGCTCGCTCCGGCCCTGCGCCGGCTGCGCCCCGAGAACTCCCAGGGCGAGTACTACCTGACCGACGTGGTGAAGGTGCTGCGCGCCGCCGGCCATGAAGTGCTCGCCGTCGGCGCCGACGACGAGGCGGAGATTCTCGGTGTCAACGACCGGTCCCAGCTCGCCGCGGCCGAGGCCGTCCTCCGGCGCCGGATCAACGACGCGTGGATGCGCGCCGGGGTGTCGATGACCGATCCGGCGCGTACCTACGTGGACGCGTCGGTGGAGCTCGCACCCGACGTGCGCCTGCTCCCGGGCACGATGCTCGAGGGCCGCACCGTGGTGGGCGCCGGCTCGGTGATCGGTCCCGACACCCGTCTCGTCGACACGATCGTGGGCGGGGGCGCAGTCGTGGCCCAGACCGTCGCCCGCGAGTCCGAGATCGGCGATCGCGCCACCGTCGGCCCGTGGGCATCGTTGCGGGCCGGTACCCATCTCGCGCCGGGCGCGCACGTGGGAACGTTCGTGGAGACCAAGAACGCCGAGATCGGTGAGGGCGCCAAGGTCGGTCACCTCGCGTACATCGGCGACGCCGACATCGGGCCGGGGGCCAACATCGGCGCGGGCACGATCACGGCCAACTACGACGGGAAGCGCAAGCACCACACGTCGGTCGGAGCGCGCGCCCACATCGGCTCCAACACGGTGCTCGTCGCGCCGGTGGAGGTGGGTGACGACGCCTACACCGGCGCCGGAGCCGTGGTGGCGAGCAACGTGCCTCCGGGCGCACTCGCCGTGGGGGTGCCGGCGCGCGTCGTGCAAGGTTGGGTGGCGGCCCGAGACGCCGCCGACGAGCCCCGAGGTCCCGACGACGATCCCCCGGTCGAACCCGACCGCGCCGATGGCTCCGACCTCCGCCGCGGTACCTGAGCAGGAGCGATTTCCACGATGGAGCTGGTGACCAAGAAGCGCATGATGCTCTTCTCGGGGCGCGGCAACGAGGAGCTGTCGGCCGAGATCGCCAAGGCCCTCGACGTGCCCCTCGGCCACGTGGTGCTGTCGTCGTTCGCCAACGGCGAGATCTACTGCCGCTACGGCGAGAGCATCCGGGGCGCCGACGTCTTCGTGATCCAGAGCCACTGCGATCCGATCAACGACCGGATCATGGAGCAGCTCATCATGATCGACGCGGCCAAGCGGGCCTCGGCCAAGCGCATCACCGCGGTCTGCCCGTTCTTCGCCTACGCCCGTCAGGACCGCAAGGCCGAGGGCCGTGAGCCCATCACCGCTCGGCTCGTGGCCGATCAGCTCACCGTGGCCGGGGCCGACCGCGTCGTGACCGTGGACCTGCACACCGGGCAGATCCAGGGCTTCTTCGACATGCCCGTCGATCACCTCACCGCTGTCCCCGTGATCGCCGCCCGCCTGGCCTCCATGGTCGGTCCCGAGGTGACGGTGGTCGCGCCCGACGCCGGTGGCGGCAAGCTCGCCCGGCGGTTCGCCAACCACCTCGCCGAGCTCGAGGTGTCGACCGAGCTCGCGTTCATCGACAAGCGTCGGCCCAAGGGCATGCACAACGTGGCCGAGGCGATCGAGGTGGTCGGCGACGTGGAGGGGCGCTCGTGCGTCATCGTCGACGACATGATCGACACCGCGGGCACGATCAGCGCGGCGGCCGCGTTGCTCCAGGCCCGGGGGGCTACCGACGTCATCCTCGCGGCCACGCACCCGGTGCTGTCGGGCCCGGCCATCGAACGCCTCCAGGCCGCCCCCGTGCGCGAGGTGCTGGTCACCAACACGTTGCCGATCCCCGACGAGAAGCGTTGGGACGGCCTCACGGTGATCTCGATCGCGCCGATCATCGCCGAGGCCCTCGATGCGGTCTTCGAGGACACCAGCGTCAGCGAGATCTTCCGCGGGGACAACGTCTGACGCCTCGGTGCGTGAGGGGGCAACCGTTGCCAGAGGGACGCCCAGCCATTGCTCGCGCCCTCGTGGGCCGCACGACTTGGCCGGCTCGTCACCTGGCGACCACAATGGTCCGTCCGGCACCCCCTCGAGGTCTCGAGTTCGCGCCATGGCTGACGACATCCTTCTCATCGCCGAGCAACGCACCGAGCGCGGCTCACGGCCGTCCGGGCGGCTGCGCCGAGCGGGCAAGGTGCCCGCGGTGGTCTACGGGCTCGGTGGCGACACGGTCGCAGTCACCGTGCCCGGCCACGAGCTCTCGCACATCCTCGCCGGTGGCGCGAACGTGCTCATCACCCTCGAGCTGGGCGGCGACCACCAGCTCGCGTTGGCCCGGCAGGTGCAGCGCCATCCCACGCGGGGCAGCCTCGTGCACGTCGACTTCGTGCGCGTCCGCACCGACGTTGCCGTCGCGGCCGAAGTGCCGCTCCACCTGCTCGGCGAGCCCGCAGGTGTGCGCGACGGCGGGGTGCTGGAGCAGCTCGTGTTCGCATTGCCTATCGAAGCCAAGCCCCAGGAGATCCCGGCCGTGATCGAGGCCGACGTGGCCCACCTCGACATCGGGGACCAGCTGCGCCTCAACGAGATCGCGCTCCCGCCGGGCGTGACCGCCACCGTCGAGCCCGACACCCTGGTCGCCCAGGTGGTGGCGCCACGGGTGGTCGAGGAGCCCGAGGAGCCCGTCGAGGGCGAGGCCGTGGAGGGTGAGGAGCCGGCCGAGGGCGAGGCGGCACCGGAGGCGGGTGCCGACGAGGCTGCCGCGACCGGCGGCGAGGCCGGCGGGGAGTAGTAGCCGGTGCCGCGGCGGCGCCGGGGACAGCCGGCGCGCTGGGGCCGCTCGGTCGACCTGCTCGTGGTCGGGCTCGGCAACCCGGACGACGAGTACGCGCATACGCGCCACAACGTGGGCGCGGACGCGATCGAGATCCTCGCTCGTCGCCACGCGGTCAAGTTGCGCCGCATCAAGGAGGTGCTCGCGCGCGCCGGAGAGGCGCGCCTGGGGGACCGCCGAGTGGCGCTGGCCCGACCTGAGCTCTGGATGAACGACGCGGGCCTCGCGCTCCGCCTTCTCGTGCCTCACTACGGGGTCACGCCCGAGCAGGTCGTGGTGGTGCACGACGAGCTCGACCTTCCCGTGGGGACCGTGCGCGTGAAGGTGGGTGGCGGGATCGCGGGTCACCGCGGCCTGCGATCGATCGTTGGGCACCTGCACACCGAGGACTTCGTCCGGGTGCGCATCGGGATCGGCAAGCCACCGTCGGCCGACCGCGGCGCCGATCACGTGCTCGAGCGCTTCTCCAAGCACGAGCAGGTCGACATCGACATCGCCATCCAGACCGCCGTGGACGCGGTGAACCTCATCATCGATCAGGGCGTCGACGCGGCCATGAA